>JBHLPG010000364.1:0-3952 GCA_048939725.1 Promethearchaeota archaeon
ATATTTGACTGTTTTGTTGAGTAGTCCCTTCTTGACGATTACTTCATCACCATGTACAACAAATTCCATTCGGTTTACATAGAATGGTAAAAGGATTAAAGAAGGAATTACAATTACAATACTTATGACCCAATAGAACACAGTAAATAAATTTTGGAAATTTGTTGGCACTGGATCGTCTTTAACAAGAAGAATAAACCACCAGAGAAAAATAATTGCAACTGTCACAACAATCCAGATACAAAACACTGTTAGGTAATATTTCCAGAGAAGCGCTCGGGTTGGAAAAATTCGTCTGGTTTCAGGTGTTGGGTATTTTCCTTCTCCTTTCTCAGGCTTAATAATTGTAACTTTCGCCAATATCTATCTCACCTTTTCTGTATTTCCTGGAAAACTATTTCAAATTGTTCAAGAAGAGGTAATTCCTGTTCTTTTGATGATAAAGAAATTTTTCGTTCACGACAGATTAAATCTATTATTTCCTGATTGCGTTTTTGACATTCCTCTGTTAAACACTCATGCTTCCACCAAACAATGATTCCTTTTTCCTCGGTAAAGATTAAGTATACTTTGGTATTATGTTGCCAATCAAATCCAGTCATGACACCAGTGTCAGCAGGAATATGAGTAAGATCAGGATCTAATCGAAGACTATTAGCTATCCTCTTTAGTTCCTTCTCAAGTTTCTTTCGAATCACCGATTTAGTCTTGCGAATGTAGCTAGGTTGCTTATTCAGTTTTTCAGCTATTTGTTGTCCATTAAGCCCTTCATTGACAAGGTTGAAAATTTCTAACTCATTTTCAGTAAGGATATAATCCTTTTTGTCTGTTGTCGGGCTCATCTTTGTTACCAGGCTTGAGTATATATGTTACCTATTCTGGGTAGCATATTACCAATTGTATTTATAAAACCTTCTTTTGGGGAAATTGCAAAAGCATGTGTTTAAATCCGAAGCTCATGTTATTTATTTAGAATTAAAAAACATTATTTGAACCCTTCTCTCACCAATCTTCTCAATATTCTTCCAGAGGAACTGAGCTTGGACTTTTCATAACTAAAGCTATTATAGATGCTCATAAGGGAAAAATTGAAGTTAAATCCAGTAAAGGATTAAGAAGTATCTTTACGCTCGTGATTCCTACAACTGATAAAGTACCAAATTCAGTTTGATCTGAATCACTTTCTTTTTTCTATACAAATTTTTATAGGATGAATTATCCCTCTAATTCTTGTGAGGATTTGATTTATAATGGGAAACCAAACAGAAATTACCGAATCAACCAATTTATTCAAAAAAGATGGCTCCTTGATGCAACGTGGTTGGGCAAGGAAACCGATTCTGAGATATAATAAAGAAAATATTGGCAAGAGATGGACGCGTATCAAAGAATGGGATCATTATTCAATTTTAAATAAACAATTTGGATTACAACTAACAATTGGAGATATTGGGTATCTGACCCAAATGAGCTATGTTTGGCTTGATTTCGAGAATGAAAAGCGGTATGATAAAGGAACATTTAAATTTCTCACCAGGTCGAAATTATTACCGCTAAGTTCGTTAGAAGATAGTCAAATAGAGTTTCCGACTAAGAAATTTCAGGCGACAATCTCAAAACAAAAAAATAACCGAATACTTACAATTGAAGACCCTTCTTTTCAAAAAAAAGGAATAAAAGGGACAATCACTCTTGAAGATGATCCAAATATGGATCATACTGTAGTGGTAACTGGTTATAAGAGTGATCCAAGACTATTCTATTATAATCACAAGATAAATTATATGCCCGCTGAAGGAACCATTACAGTTGGCGAGAAAACCCATGTGTTTGATCCTGAATCATCATTTGGGTTAATGGACTGGGGACGAGGAATCTGGCCTTATAAAACTCATTGGTTGTGGGGATCTGCGTGTGGAATCGTTGATAACATCCCAGTGGCTTTCAATATAGGTTATGGGTTTGGAGATTTATCTACTCATACCGAGAATATCATTATCTTCGATGGTAAAGCCCATAAAATCGATGAAGTCAGTTTTCATCATGAAGATCGGGATCCTACTAAACCTTGGACCTTTACGAGCAATGATGACCGATTCAACATGATGTTGAATCCATTACTACCACATCGAGAGAAGTTAAACTTTGGATTAATTTCGTTAAATTCATCTCTACTGCATGGCTTATATTCAGGTTCTATAGTCCTAGATACAGGAGAAAAAATAGAGATTGAGGAGATGTTAGGTCATGCGGAGGATATATATTGGCGCTGGTAATGAATCTCTGATTTACTCCTTTCATGTGAGAAAAAGAAGAAGTTTAAGGATTTTAAAGCCCGAGTTCTTCTAATTTCTCTTTATTAGTTGTTACAACCTCAGGAGTTATGTCATACCATTTCCAGAAGATTATTATCGTAATTAGTACAAGGAGCGCAGGAATTATCGCAGCTAATAGACGAATCCCAATTAACGCGAGTTCTGGAGTAGCACTAAGCGACTCTAGTTCTGAATAACTCTTGGCGCCTTCAACAAAACCAGTTAAGGTGTGGATGACAGCAAAGGCTATTGCTTGAATAGAAGTACTTAATCGAATGAAGAATGCTGTCCACCCATAATACAATGCTGCTTCACGTTTTTCTGTTCTAACGGCTAAATCATCAAGTACATCTCCCATTAAAGGTGGATCCATATACCACTGCCCACCAAGGCCTATACCCCATAATAATAGTGCAATCATAAAGAATAAAAACCCGTTGACAAAAAATATAGGTAAAAAAGTAATTACCATCACAAATCCAGCTATTATACTCATTTTTTTATTGTCGTTTATTCTCTGGCCAAAATAATTCCAAAATGGAATAGACAGAACTGCTCCGACAAGCATCATTGCCATGAGAATTCCCAAGGTGTTTATATCTCCCTGGATCACGAATGTAATCATATATGCCCCAGAAGCCGAAATAAAAACAGCTGCGCTTTGATAACCAAAGAAATATATGGTTTTCACCATAAAACGTCTATCGGTAACGACTCTTCTGGTTGTTTTTAAAAAAGGTTCACGCTCAATACGCTCAGCTTTCGCTCTAAATTCCTGAAATCTTGATCTCATTTCCGAGTTCTCAAACATTCCAGGAACCATTCCAAAAAAGAGGATTATTCCAATTCCAACTAACATCCATGCAGACACTCTATATGACTCGGGTACCCCTTTAATTATAAACAGAGGTGCAACAATTGATCCAGCAACAATTCCCATTAATCCAAGGAATGTTCCGAAGCTTGTGGCTGTCCTACGTTCATTTAAACCTCTAAACTTGTCAGGAAACAAAGCTGTAGCATTAACATTCCAAAGAGTAAAGATAGTATCATACAAACATACAGAAATCAGAGCCCAAGCAAAAATTAGCCACTGATCAGTAACGGGATCCCAGTTTAAAGGAACCAGAAATATTGCTAAATATGTAAATAACCAAGGAATCGCCCCAAGAACTACCCAAGGAAAACGCTTTCCCCACTTTGCTTCCCAAGGCATATTAAGATGTTCCATTATAAACCCAGTAAGTGGATCATTAACAGCGTTCCAAAGTGAAAATATAATAAAAGCAACGCCAACTAAAACAACATCTAATCCTATTTCTACCTCGTAGAAGAAGAAAACTAATAGGCCAAATGGTCCAGTAATCCATTGGGAAAAAAATTGATTAAATCCATATGAAGCCATGACTAGTCTAGAATTTTCGTATGCTTCTTTTTTTGCTAAAACAACCATCTTAAAAACATCCTATATTTGGGTTTTCATGTATTTTGTTGGTTTTTCAAAAATAATTATGAAGAATTAAATATTTTTTGTCAGCTATGAAGGAGCCATGCGGTAATCCCCCAACAAAAATCACCTATAAGTTCATTCAGAACATCTCCCCTTCGTTTTTTATAGGATTTCCATGAATTCTGCC
>JBHLPG010000077.1:0-16065 GCA_048939725.1 Promethearchaeota archaeon
TTTATAATATCCAAGGACGACCATTGAGTGAGGGATTTCATTGCTTCTTGATCAGAAGAGATGTCACTATTGTGGGTTGGAAGAAACATCGTGGAATCAACCCAATGGCTATTTCTGCTCTTTTAAGTGTATAATCAGGTTCGTGTTGTCTCCACGCATCATGAAGGGGTTAGTTATATTCCTCCTCTTCTTTGCTTCTATGAGTTTTCTTATGGTACTCCTTTCTTTGCTACAGAATAGCTATTTGTAGCGTGTACACTATGTGATTGGTGGGATTAATGGAAGAGAGAGTCCATCACATCAACAGAAACAAAAATGCCAATCATCGAAGTAACCTATGGGTTTTTAAAAACCAGAAACAACATCACCGTACACCTAAGAGAGATAAAAAACGATATGGAAGATGGTAAGGGTTCTTCGTGTCACAGAGAATCATGCCTTTTGGTCTGTTTGACGTATTTTCTCTTCTCCTACTCATCTTAAGCCTGATTCTTCGTCAACTGGCCAATTTCTTGAACAAAACAGTCAGCTTCAATGGAAAGCAGTCAGCCTGATGTCTGTACGCTTTTTATTTGAGGGAAAGAGATGATAGGTTTAAATGTAGGTTTAAATATCTTTGAATAATGCCAATCCTGAGTCGAGAAAGCAATGTCTGAAGAATATTTGTGCAAAATCTGTATTATAGGAATTCCTGATAAATTAAAAACAACCATGGTTCGTATTTTTACCGAAGGAAAATTTTCACAAGATTATTTACCCAGCTTGGGAGTAGATATCACGACTAAGCAGATCCAGATTAATAACAATGATGTTAAGCTAATACTAGTGGATACATCTGGTAAGGAATTTTTTGGAAGAGACCGCCCAAGTTATTATCGTGGTGCATCAGCAGCTATCATTACATTTGACAAAGGAGATAGGGATTCCTTTATGACAGTTAAGAAGTGGTATAAGGAATTTGTCAATGAGATTGATCGTGTTAAAAAACCACGCTTCCAAGTTCCTATTGCATTAGTAGGATTTATCATGAAGAGTGAACCTAAAGTCGAGTTATCCACTTTTCTCAAGATTCAAAAAAGATTGAAGAAGATTAGAAAATGGATTGATTGGGGGAATTATGAAGAAAAAAATAATAAAGATATTTATGAAGAGATCACTACAGAAGAAGGATATGCATTAGCAGAGGAGCTAGGGGCTTCATATTATGAAACCAAACTAACTGATGAAGAAACAATTGGGCACATTTTTCACGATTTAACTCAGAAAGCTCTAGAAAAATGGTTATGAAAACCTGCCACTAGGGTGCCACAAGGGCGACTTAGTGTTAAGGAGGTTTTAAATCTTTGATTGAGAATTTCTCTTTTAACTCATCTATGTACTTCTTTGACCTAGATAGGCATCTTCAAATTGAGCTCTGTTCTGATATAGAAATTATTTCCACTCGTATCGTCGGATGATGATTACAAATATGATAACAAAGAGTACGACAGTGCCTAATTCTACTATCTGGAGGGTCGTGAGTAGGTCAAGCGAAAGATCTAAGTAAGCAGGGGTGGGGGAAGAAAGTGTTGTCATTTGACCATTAGTGGTTATTATCCGTTGCTGAGACGTTGAAGAAAAACAGTTTGGTAAAATCTGATGATTTACATCGCGAATGTCCCAGCGCCAGTCTTCGTGTCGTTCAAGTGTAATTGATTCCCCAGGTACATGATTGGCTAGCATGTAAGGTCCTGTCCCAATCACCTCATTGAACCCTGGACTATACGCGCTGACATTTTCTACTTCTTGCCAGACATGTTTAGGGGTAATATAGAATCCTGTAGTGTCTGCCCACTCAAAATAACCTGTTTCGTTGACATAAAATTCAATGATGTGGCCATTGGGTCCCTCTGGTAATTCAATTCTATAAATATCCCACATTTCAGGAGTATGGTATGGACTGTCCCTCCACATGTAAATGGAATGATTCACGTCTGCTGCGGTGAAAGGTTCCCCGTCATGCCAAGTTTCATTCTCATACAAGTAGAATGTGAATTTCTGGCCTTGACGAATGTCTCCACTTGCAGTGGTTTGTACAATGTCCCAGTCATACGCTAGCCCTGGGATAGGATCCCAGGTGAAAGGATCAATATTCCACAGTTTCTCATAGATGTATTGAAAGACTGTTGCCTCGTATTGTGTCTGTTGTAAATAGGGATTCAATGTATTTATGTTTCCCGACAAACAGTATCTGAACGTCCCACCGTAAGGCCCCCCTTTGGATTCCTTTAGATGCACTTTAGTAGCAACATATGGATTTTCTCCTGATGATGTCCCTAGACCTTTGAACTCAAAAAATCCCTCAAATCTATCTGTACGGTAAGCGTTGATAATTACGTCTATATACACAACGATCGTGGGTTGTTCAAACGTTAACAATAATGCAGCCTCTCGGGCATAGTGTTTAGTATCATTAATAGTCGTAGAAGCGATCATGTGGTCCAAAACAGCATCAATTGTACTGTTACTGAAGTGATACAAGTTATAGGGGTCTCTATTATATTTAGCTCCTGTTCGAAAGTTGTCATAGAGTAATCGTGAGGGATTCGTGATAGTGATTTCTTCTGTCCAACATGCAACCTGAGGTTGCCACCACCACCCAATGGTAGACCAGTCAAATTCAATAGTTTCAGCACGGATACCCATCTCTGCTAACCCATCAACCATGATATCACAAGGTAGGATGGCAGGATCATAACCTGCTGTGGCAAATAACTTCAATGGGTCCCCATTTGCATAGGTATCATCCTCAAAATCAATCCCCGGATCCCATTCACCATTATCATTGGCATCATATTCCCGCCATCCATCCCCATCTAAATCTCTAAAACCAGCATTTTCTAGGGAAGCGTTTCCAGAAACATAATCTGCTCCATAGAAGTGATCACTCATCTCACTTTCAATCTCCCATTCAGTTGCTGTGACTGGAATATGACTGTCTTGCGGTTGGCCAACACCTCCAATGCATTCGACATTCGCTCGGATTTTATCAAACCCGAATGCCATCGCTCGACGGAATGCTGTGATATTGGTAGGGAACATATCACAATTCAGAGTTAGAACACGATAACTCAAACTAGGAGTAAAGGTATATTCAACGTTTGGATCTCTGACAAGTGCAGCTAGATAAGATTGCAGAGGTTGTTCATCAAATGCGTCGATTTCCCCTTTTTGAAGTGCAACCATCGCTAGAGGATACTCTGATCGTGGATAGATTAAAAATTGTAACTCATCCACGTATCCGCCATTCGGACGAAATTTTGAAGACCATTTGGGGGTCATTACTCCAGTCGTTGATGTTAACAGAGGATTTGGAAGGACACTCCCTAGGAGAATAACTCCGATCATTAAATGAAGTGCCTTTATGCTTCCCAGGTACTTTCCTTCCTTGATTCATCATTACTTTTGAGTTTGATAAACTAAATCTATTTATCTAGAGTTTTCGTTTTATAAAATGTGTTATTACCGCAACTGATGCTTTTGAGATATTCCCAATGTGAACTCATTTCAATGGGTGTCGTCGGATTATGATCACCACAATGACCATGAAAATCAACACTGTTCCAACTTTAACAATCTGAAGGATTAAGAGAGGATGAGATTGGAGTGAACGTGGATCTTTCGTCAGCTGGTTTCAGGAGTCGTTAGCTTCAATTGAAACAGTAGAGATTTGATATCTAGATGCTGCTTTCGTTTTTATCAGAGATAATTTCGAAAATTATTAAGTTAATTTGTTACAATTTTTGGTTAAATTTTTCCTAAAATTCTTTCGGCAGATATATGAAAATCTGTCTGTTAAAACAATTAGAGGGAACGAATCATAACAATTTTCTTACGTTTAGTAGTCTATCCGCTCGACTGTCTTGAGAGTTTCGCAATCAGATGAGTGATGACGACCCCTAAATCATAGATGTTTAAGACGCCGTCCATGTCAAGATCTGTTGAATCTAATGTTCCTTGTGTCTCATGTAGTTTATACGTCAGCTTAAGAAATTTGGATAACACTAATCGTGGAATGGTGTCTATTTTTTCCTCGCCATACCATTCGAAGATATCACGGGCTCCTTTGCTACTATTGCATGATTTGCATGCCCACACACAGTTATCTGCGGACTCTAAAAGGCACTGCACCCGTGAGTCCACCCCTGATCTTGATGCTGGAATGATATGGTCGTGAGTCACATTCGTTGTCGCTTCACAATAGACACACACTTGCCCCTTTTCCCATTCTTTTTGTTTATCTCGAATTGACGAGGACCATTTTATTTCTCCCGATTTTAATTTTTTGTAACGCGACATAACAAATCCATAATTCCCTTCAAATCCTGCTGCTCGTGCAATTAAATCTGCATAATACCAATAGATCAGCTCTCGGATCGTTTTAACATGTCTTGTTGGCGGCTTTAATGCCATCCTCTTCCACCTATCCTACTGTTTGTGAGTGTTTCACGCCCAATCAAATCGCTCCTTGCATTTTTTGATTTCAGTCGTGCTTTCCACTCTTACCACCTCTTTTTACCCCTCTAGATTTATAAAGTTTCCAAGAATTGTACTTTCCTCCTCAGATTGAATCTTATTCAGATCTCTTTTTTCCGACAAAATTCAGTAGAGCTTAATACTTCCCAAGTAGATTTCAATATTCTTATTCCTCTTCCGTCATTTCTTCGTTGGTCTTAAATTCGATTCTTGCTCCCAATTCTGTGACGCGGTCAAGGAAAAATTGGTCGAGGTTACATTCTAGTTCTTTCATCTTTTCAACACTATAAGTCGCATTTAATAATATTGGTGTTAGTTTCACGAACTTCTCATTTATGATTCTCAGATAGTTGTGTTGGTCCTCTGGGGGTAATTCAGCTTTGTTAACATCATGTATCAATTTTTTATTGAATAGCATTATTTTTTGCGCAAGCTTTTCTCGAATTTTAGTCCTCTCTCTCTTTTCAAGCCATTTATCAAGCCATTTATCGCAAACAATGTGAATTGTACTGATAAATAATGCGAAGAAGCTAACTACTAAGCTTATATCAATTTCAGCCACCTTATCATCCTCCAGTCGAGAGCTTCATCCTCAAACTACTATCATCAGCTCACACTGTTCGCACGCCGGGTCTTCCATTTCCAGCAACGCGCAATAGACCATGGGGCGAGATGCTGAATCGTGTGAATTTTGAGTTGAATGGATTCGGGTGCAATGTCGACACTTGAGCTGGTATCTGCGGGTATCCGCCTCCAGATCCGCGGTGTTTGTGATGGGGACATGCCATGGGCACCTGAGGGGGCAGGGTTCATTCCATTCTCTCACCTTTAGGCAGAAGAACCCCTCCTCTCCCTTTATTAAGTGCAAACATGCCCGATACATGCTTGAATCCCTACAAGACTAGCGAGTCACCGCTCTCATTGGGTCTTGTCTACTGGTGTCTTTTTAAATCTAGTAGGGGTAAAAAAATGCATTATTGGAGGAGGAAGTTGTTGCGAAATTTTTGAGGTATCAACCCTATAAAGCCTCTTTCAGTAAGCCTCAACAATAGTTTTCTTCCAAATATTTATGTAAAATAATTATACAAAATAATAACTCAGTTAAATAAGAATATACTAGTCTAAACCTTATTAGCAATTTTTGCTTATTTTCGGGATTTAGTAGAAATCTCTTTCATTTAGATTATTTATTCCTTCTATGAAACTTGATTACTCGCATATGAGAGGCAATATATGAAAAGTCATGAGTCTCGGGATCATCTGTTTTAGGATCCCACCCAAATCCTGCTTTTGCATATTTTGGGTTATTGATTACTAACCACTTAAAAAATTCTTCTAATTCTTTTTGTTCTTCTATTATCTCTACTCTTGGCTTAAATCCTCTAAATCCGACCTGAATATATGCTTCTTCTGGACTTTGTTTTATATTTCTAAACCAATTTGCCTTTTCTCCATACCCTGAAACAACTGCGATGGTTTTGTCTATTTTAAAGTATTCTACTGGTGTTCTACGCGTTTTTCCAGTCTTTCTTCCCTTATGTGTCATTAATAAGAGTCTGAATCCTATTGGTGCTAGAATTCGTAATCGATAAAGGGGTACAACAAGTTTATTCAATATTTTAAACAGTTTCAGATATTTTTTACTTGATTTCTCGTCTATTAACATGCTATACATCCAAGTACCTGGTCTAGGTATTACATTGGCCTGCTTTGTTGTTAATGCTTGATCTACTGATCCTTTATCCTGATCCATCTCAATACACTCATTTCTCTGATATAACGGACACTTTAAGTTCTTTTTATCACTAATTCATATAAAGTCTAGTACACACTGTGTACGGTGAGTAAGATGGGTACTGTTGGTTAGTCGCTTTTTTGTTTTTCTGGAGGCACTATAAAGAAATGGATTGTGGAGATAGCTTCAATTACACAAGATAAAAATCTGGTTTCAGTGATGTCTGTACGCTTTGTTTGCGTTTCAGAGTGAATATAAGGAAGTACTTATGGCAGGGGACGAATATTTTTTGCTTCATATTAAGAGAGAAGAATTATTAATATTGAAGTCTCTTATTGCAACCAAAATGGCATTCTAGCAGAGGATCGTCTCCCTATGTGTAAATACTGTTATGAACATACTCGTCAAGTTTGGTATCTTCAAAAGGATTCTTTTGACATTCGCTCTGGAAGATTCCTAAAGATTCTTCCAGGACGATTTCGTGAGCTTTGGTATGATTTTTATTCTCCTAAACTCCAAGGATTTGTGGATGGAACCACAACAGATATTGCCGTGTCAGGCGCAGCTGATCGAAAGCCTTATACTGGCCTTAAAAAGGCCTTTTACAACTTCTTTGCCCGAAATTTTCTTGGTGGACAAGTTGTTACCTCTCTCGATGAAATGTTTCAAGTGTTAGATAACGCACAAGATGTGTATCTCTCCTATTGTTCTTGTAAAAAATCGGCTGGGGGAGGTGCGGATTTACGATGTATTTTTCTGAATCATAATGCTACCTTTAACCGTAAAAAGCACATGAAAGGAAAAGGTCAAGGGAGGTTTATAGATCTTGATGAAGCGAAGGAAATGGTCATTGAGAAACGAAAATTAGGGCATTATGGGACAGTATTATGGGGTCTGAGACCCAAAGTTGATTGCATTTGCAATTGTGATCAATATTGTGCGGGCCTGTATACTCCAGAAATTCGATGGGGCCTTTTACCATCTTTCACTGTAAGTCAGGTGGTTAATCCTGAGCGATGTGATCCTGATTGTACCATCTGCCTACAGACATGTTATGCCAAAGCTATTGATAAACAGATTGGTACTCCGATTAGGATCGACCAAGAAAAGTGTATCGGCTGCAACCTCTGCGTTGAACGCTGTCCGTATGATGTCTTTACAAGTACACCCCGAAAAATCTATTATGATGCTGCAATAGGTAAACGAGTAGAAATGAAAGAAGGATAGTGTTTTTTGTCCCATTGAAACCATTAAACATCGAATTAACGTGTTGGATCTACAGTCTGATGTCTTTACGTTTCTTCCTAACCTTCGGTGAATGAGCCATGCACTCTGAGGATGTCGAGGAAGATAATACTGTCTCTCTCCCTCTCTTTATTTCCACTCATTCTCTCGTTGGGGTTTCACTGATCTGCATATTTCTTTTATCTGGCTGTATTGTGAATGAAACTACCTATTATGGTATCGATGTCGAACTCCTGTCTGATGATGAAATTACTGCTCTTCCCCATCCCATTATCAATATTACCTACTTGGATTTCACCGATTATCCTACTCTTTATCAAGCCATCACTTTCTTAATCGATCCCTCGACTAATAAAAACAGTGTACTCTTAGAAACTCCCAGTGAGGAATGGAATCGTATCCAATCCCTTATTGAAGGTAGTTACTTCACTTATTCCCATTCTTACTTTTCGATTGGTTATGTTATAAGCTAATAATCATCTCCACTGGCTTAAAAAGTCAAGCTAATTAACGAGTATTCGGTCTGATATCTGTAAATATAATATGAAATTTTTTCCCTATTTTTGGGAAATAAATCAAACTTTCTAATTTTTGTCGGAAACTTGGTATAATGTCTATTTGAAGCTCCCACTTTTTGGGAGATTCCTTTCTGAATAAGCTGATTAATCATCTAATTTTGAGTAACCAATACTTTTTGCTCCAAAACTAACTTTAATAAACTAGATCTGTAACCAAATTTTTCTAGTGATTCTGATATGAAGAAACTGGGCATTATTCTTTCCCTCCTTCTCATCATTGGTTTTACATCCACTCCATATTCACCAGCGGTACCAGAACCTTTTACTATTGTGGCGTTTTCAGAAAATCTTTTATTATCAGAAAAACCCATGTATTTTCCATATACTTACCATGTCGAACCCACGCTTGTAATTACAGCAAATGGAACCATTTTTGCAGGTTGGAAAGACGCGACCACGCATAGCGGTATCGGAAAGCGAGTAAGCTTTACCAGATCGGGGAACAATGGAATTACATGGACAGAACCATTGACCATGCCATTTCCCCCAGGATTGGAATGGAAAGCGGGGCAGAGTGATCCGTGGATGGCGTGGGATGAACAGAATGAGACCTTGTATTATGCCTATCTTGAATATGAAGAAGATTACTTTGTAAATTTGACGGGATTTTCTCAAATCACAGTTGCTAAAAGCACGGATTATGGCCAGAGCTGGACTATCGTTCCCGCATCAAATGGAACTGGTTTTGCGGACAAGGAAACTATAACAGTCAGTAATGATGGCACGGTGTACATGGTTTATGATGATGTTAATTTTACTTCTCCCGCATTAGATATATTTGTTCGTTTGACTCGCTCGACTAATGGTGGAGAGAGTTTTGAAGAAGTTAGTGTGATCACTGATTCGATCACTCGGCCTCTTAGCCCATTCACCCCCTATGTTACAACGAATAGTCATGGACATGTATATGTCGCATGGATGCAGTATACCGCAGAAAATGTAGATGGAATGTCCACTTGGGGGGATGTTTATCTGGCCTATTCCACTGATCAGGGGGAAACGTTCTCAGACCCAATCGACATCAACCCAGACAGCGAAAACTGTTCCTCTTCAGGAGTCGTAGCAGGACGAGGAACGTTTCCCGTCATCCATTTTGATGAGCAGGATCGATTATATGCCCTTTGGGCGGGTAAATATGATACAGATATCAATGCCAATTGGGATGTTTTCATCAAATATTCTGAAGATAACGGCCAGACATGGAGTCCACGATATCGGGTGAATCCACGGGCCAATTATGATCAATGGCATCCGGAAATGGCTATTGATTCATTTGGACGATGTCACATAGTCTATTATGACATGTATGAAAAAGCGACTGAATTCAGGCCATATTATCGGATGATCGAATTTGCTGACAATCTGACGGGTTCCCCCATCTTTCATGATGTCATTCCCATAGCCAGTAGATATACAGACTACTGGTTCAAACGACCAGGCGAATACTTCGCCATTAAGTTTGATTCGACCGATCGGCCGCATGTGGTATGGACCCAAGGAGAAGGCGTACGAGACGGCCCATTGAATATTTTTTATGCCCATGGGCTAAGTGAATCTGAATTACCGGTACCAACAAGCATTCCAGAGGCATCAACCACTTCAACTACTCCAAGTCCAACCTCAACACATGAACCAACCAGTCTTGAGGAGCTAAGTTCGACGATAGGCACAATGACTTCAGAAATCACAACCAGTTCAACCTCAAGAGCTAGTTTTATTTCCATAATCTGGGTCGCATTTTACCTTCTGTTGCTTAAAAGGAAGAAAATTTAGATTCTACTTTCTATGACCAAACTCAGCACGACTCTCACTAATTATCGTCGTCAATTAGCTTCAAAGAGTTGTTAGCTTCAAGTACATGAGCAGCGGTCTGATTTCTGTTTCTTTATTTTTGGGAAGTGACATCTTATATAGGAGTAACCTTGAGGATATGGAAGGAAAGTTAATTTTCTAGATGCATACATATTTTCACATAACAGATCTGTACTAATTATTACATTGAGTAATTCTACTAATTAGAAGAAGAGAGCAGAGAATATGATTATCGGAAAAAGAATCGATTTATTTTGCTTTATTGTGATAATTCTCTGTATGGGGATTATAATACCTTTTAATCTTCTTATTATTGGACAAAATCATGTGAAGCAATTAACTGATTTGTCTCAACAGTCCAACGCAGGAACAGACTCTCAACAGCCTTCAAGTGAAGTATCCATGTGTGAAGCTGCCACGGTTGACTTTTCTTCGTGGTCAAGTTGGTATGATGAATATGATAAAGACTCTGATGGTAAGTACGATACCATTGAGATTTTTTATCAATTCTCCAATTTCACCGTAACTGAATGGATATATTTTCAAATCGAAGTTGAAGTCTACTATTGGGATCAGGGCTGGGATCATATCGATAACGACTGGGAATGGTTTGAAGCATATGTGGTACCAGGGGAAACATACAAATGGTCTTACATCTGGCAAGCACCGTACGATGGCAATTATAGTTTTTCAATTGGGATTTCCGATGTTTCGACTGATGAATTAGTTATAGAGGATACCATCAGTTGGACTGATGCTTCTGAGTTTATTTTTTTCAATAATTGGGAAAAATGGATTGAGGAATCTGATGAAGATGGTGACAGTTTAACTGATACTATCGAAATTGGGTACAGTTTCAATTTCACTTTTTCTGATTGGGTTGACTTAGATATGAGGGTATCAATCTCTTATTGGACTGGGGATTGGGACCATCTTGATACTGAGTTTGAAGAATTTCGGGATGATGTCACTGCTGGTGAGGAGTATAACGTGTCTTTCCAGTTTCGAGCATGGTACGATGGGGATTACAACTTTTCGATTGTGATTTCCGATTCATATTCGGGAAGAGGTATAATCATGGACTGGGTAATGTGGAGTGGGGCTTCGTCGTTTACGTATTTCCATAATTATATTAGCTGGGTTGACTTGTCTGATAAAGATGATGATGGTTGCGAGGATACTATTTCGATTGAATATTCTTTCAATTTTACCTTTTCTGACTGGGCAGACTTAGCAATTTGGATACAGATCTCTTATTGGACTGGGTATTGGGAGTATATTGACTCTGTATCTCAAAGATTTCAGAGACCTGTAACTGCGGGTGAGGAGTATAATGTGTCTTTCAAGTGGCCTGTGTGGTACGATGGGGATTATAACTTTTCGATAAGAATGTATGATTATGATTCGGGCAGATATCTAATCGAGGAGTGGTTCTTTTGGAGTGATGCGTGTGCTTTTACTCTCCTAGACAGTTGGGACTGTTGGATTATGGAACTCGATGAAGATAACGATGGCTGTAATGATACCATTGATTTGACGTATGATTTCACGTTCAGTTGCACGGGGTATGTATTTCTGGACATTCATATGGAAATTGAATATTGGGATCCCTTCCGCGCGAGATGGGACACGGTTGTTATCGATAGAGAGTATTTCAAAGAGATTGTGACTTCTGGTCAACATTATACGTGGTCTTTCCAGTGGAACGCACAGGACAGTGGAAAACACACAATTTCTGTTGATATTGAGGAGATAAATTATGGTATCCCTCTAATTGAGGAAATTTTCGACTGGGATGCTGCCTGTGCGTTTAATCCTATTCAAGAATGGAAAACCTGGTTCAATGAATACGATAAAGACATGGATGGGTGTGATGATACCATTGAAATTGGTTTCAATCTGTTATTCAGTATTACCGGCCCTATAACCTTAAACCTCAATGCAAAGATCCAATACTGGAATACAGAGGATAATGACTGGGATCTTCTTGAGTCGTATTATGATGAATTCGCGGGAGACATAAAACCAAACAAATGGTACTATTGTTCGTTTGAGTGGTCCGCCTGGCTTGCTGGAGGTTATGAGATCTCAATAGAGATATCTGGAGAACGTGACGGAACTTTTATCGCAAAAACTATTCAGTGGAAAACGGCCTGCGCGTTTAATCCAATTATAGAATGGAACAGCTGGTTCAAGGAATATGATAACGACAACGATGGCTGTGAAGACACCATCGAAATCGGATATGACATCATTTTTACATTTAGTGGAGAAACAAACCTGTGGCTTTCAATAGAGATCATCCACGGGAATGAAGAAACAGGATCTTGGGAACTGATTACTGAGTATAGTCAACATTTTCAACAACAGGTGACTGCTGGGAATTGGAATACTTTCTCCTTCCGCTGGTCAGCGATCAAAGATGGTGATTTCCATTTCGTGATATCTATTTGGTGGGAAACTTATTTGTGGGGATATATTGGGCTTGGGACTTATCGGCAATTAATAGACGAAACGATTGAGTGGAAGGATGCCTGCCGATATCAACTCATTAATAATTGGGATATGTGGTATAATGAGTACGATGAAGATTCTGATGGGTTGATTGATACGATAGAAGTTGGCTTTGATATAAGTTTCAGTAAATCTGGCTTCGTATCTTTAATTGCTATGATGAGAGTCCAATATTTGAATGAGGAACATCAAGATTGGCAGGAGGTTGATACCTATTTTTATGAGTTCTTTTCCGAGGACGTGACGGAAGGTTCTTGGTATACGATGACCATCTCATGGTCAGCATTGTACACAGGAGATTACAACATTTCTGTCGTATTGACAGATTCAAGTGTTTATACTACCAATATACAACTCGAGGAATGGTTCGAATGGTCTGATGTCACCGCTTATCAGGGTATAGAGTTTGAATGGAAGCCCATTCACGAGGGGTATTATTATGAGGAAAGGCTAGATTCCGTTGATATTGGGTATCACTTCATGTTCAGTCATTCTGGTTCTTTAGCCTTTGATATACGGGTCCTCGTCTTATACCTAGAGTATGCCACAAATAATTTTGAGATCAAAACTATTTCCTGGGATTCTTTCGAAACAAATGTCACAGAGGGTACATGGT
Source organism: Promethearchaeota archaeon (assembly GCA_048939725.1). Classification (GTDB taxonomy): domain Archaea; phylum Asgardarchaeota; class Heimdallarchaeia; order Hodarchaeales; family Hodarchaeaceae; genus Hodarchaeum. The sequence continues at coordinate 13,016 of JBHLPG010000077.1, forward strand.
ACGAATGGAGTCAAAATTGGGATTTAACAGGGACTGGGAGTTATGCGGTATTCTTCTTTATCACAATATTTGATGGCAAGGCACGAATATTGGATGATTTTTTCAGCATATATTCTTATGCTGGTGATGAACCACATCAGATCCTTCCCATTGAAATAGTTAGTTTTACGACAACGACCACAACAACAGAAGAAAATACTCCTCCTTCCCAACTAGACAGCTCTATCAACATTCCAGCTATCTTGCAATTAGTTGGACTTGGTCTTGTTTTATTCTTTATAGCTACTGTAGTGATCATTATTCAACGACAACAAAATTTTTGATTAGAAGAAATGGTTGGTCATGGGATTATTGAATCAAAAATTAGCTCCTTGGGTGATTTTGAGTATATTTTGAAGGAAGGAGAGTGAGTATGGAAATTGGGTTGTTCTTTCGTCAGATAGCTGGATATAATGTGAGATCTCAGTTTCTCTGACTAATCGTGCCACGGCTCATTTTTCTGAAAAATCCTTTGGGTAAGCTCTGGAACTGGTTGAACTTCTTACCTCCTCCCTACCTCTAAACAGGTGAAATATTCACCTAGAAGCGGATGAATAGGACTAGAGAAAGAGATTTCAGTCATGTATCTGGATGCTAGTATTTATATAATGGAATGGGTACGAATTATCCAAGAAGAGATCAAAAAATGTGTATGGGATTCTTTCATTATTTAATAAATATCGAACATGAAAATGCCAAACGGATGCTTAAACTCCATAAAAAAAAGAAATATCGTTCTAAAAGGAGATTGAGAATCAAGACCTTCAATCGTCCTAAATTACCTGAGTTCTAACTGGTTGATACGAATAAGAGCTAGCAGTGTCCGCAGGGAGGCCTCGCACAAAGGCTAACCGTGTGGATTCCCAAAGCAATCCTGAAACCGCTACATCTCCAAAATTGGCATGGCGAAATTTTTCTTTGATTACATCCCTTCTTTTGAAACCACTTTCTTCAAGGTCTCATCAATATCTTCTACTCTTATCTAATAGGAACACTACTCAAGTACCCTTCATCACAACAAGGACAATCGTCAGGTGGACATTGAATAGAATCTAAATTTTCTAAAATTATTATTGGGGTCTTAGGAAAGGCTGTTGTCAGAATTTGTTGCATTGTTTGCAGACCATACCGCTCACTCGTGTAATGGTCAATCGCTATCAATGTCATGCCTAGCTCGCGAGCAATGATTTCGACCACCCAATTTGGATCACTGCTGATTAAGACATCGGCTCCATAGTCTGCCATCTGAATTATCATATCGTCCACTAATCCTCCCCCAGGAATATACCCGACTTTGGAGTTTTGACATCTGGGGTTAACGATCACGGACGGATTAACATTCAGTGCATTCAAATGGGTTATAAGTTCTTCAAGGGGAATAGAGGAGTTTATGATTGATCCTAATCTAGGGATATTCACCCCTTTATAGGTTAGATCAACCTTTTGGATCTGCTCTCTTGGAATCCCAAGATGTAATAAAAATGAATCCCCAATCCCATCTATCATCGAATCCCATGCTAGATGAAAGTTATAGATATTAAATTGGTTCCTCCGTGCTCGAGTAATCATTTCCTTATAGATCCGATTATTATAGGCACGGATTTTGTGATGAGAAATTACTAGACTATTTGCAGGTACTAGGGTAATATTACGGGGATCTGGATTAATCATCAAATAAATAGCGTCAATAGCTTCTACTGTTTTGACCTCATAGCCTATTGAGATATTTAAATTCTCACGATTGATATGTGAATATTCAAATTCATAGATAGGGGATAATTTTTCCAGTAATTCCACAACTTCATTAGAGGAGATGAATTCCTTTTGTGCTATTTGAAATATCTTCCTCTTTGTCAACTTTGGTTCGTTAATTGTTCTATAAGAAATAGAAGGGGCAATATTAAGCAACTTGTTTTTACTTTCAATAGGGTAGCCACTAATATTCCATTCATCAAATCCCCCTTCTAATTTCTGTATATTTTGAAATCCAAGATTTTGAAGTTCGCGGGCAGCTTGGATTGACATCGAACAAGGGGCATTCTGGCAATAAACCACAATTTTCTTGTTTTTCGGTAGATTACTGGCATTTCGTTTAATTTCATGCAAAGGAACTGAAATTGCACCAGGAATGTGACCTGTCTGATATTCTAGTAATGTGCGAACATCAAGGAGGATCAATTCTGAACCTTGAGACATAGATTGCTGCAACTTAGAGTAACTAATTTGTTTAATCACGATATTCCATTCCCAGAATCTACTACTCCAGAATTATCCGTATATCTTCAATTTTCTTAACTTCTAAGAGGATTGAAAAATTTAAGATCAAATATCGACTTGGTCAGATTTTAGTTTACCAAATAATCCCGATAAAGAAAAAGAAAGGAATTTAGGTAATTTCCCTAGGCAGAGTTCGAAGTAAGGCTTAGTTCATTCCCAAAGCAATCCTGAAAGACTGCTACATCTCCAAAATTGGCATAATGGAATTTCTCTTTGATTACTTTCCCTTCTTTTGAAACCACTTTTTTCAGGGTTTTATCAATATCTTCTACTCGGAACCCAATATTAAGTCCTTTGGGTCGGATTTTTTCCGTTTGAAAAATACTAATCCCAATTGACCCATTTATTACAGCATATCCTTGATTAGGTATTCTTTCACGATCAAAACTCCATCCGAAAACAGTTTCATAAAATTCTAATCCTTTTTTTAAATCGAGAACAGGAATTTCTATTCCAACATTTTCCATCTTTTTATTACCTTCTTAACTATTGTTAATTATTAGATAATGGCACGAGACATAAATGGATTTAAGTTGCTATATTTCTGAAAATCGTAAACATAAATATAAAATTAGCATGAATATTTTTCTATAAAAAATGGGTAGATATCTCGTTTTAATTAATAATATCATCATTTTCAATTCTTAAGACTTCTCCTTTTTTAAATGCCGCCTAAATATGGTTCCCCTGATTCTCTTCGTTGTAGCATGGATTACATTGGTTTAGAGCGGAAT
>JBHLPG010000365.1:0-3907 GCA_048939725.1 Promethearchaeota archaeon
TTCCAGAGTTGACAGAAAAGATTTGGCGACAGTCTTATGAGACAGTTGACAATGAATCTTGGTCACAAGCCTTAAGAGCTGGATTAGACGTACCAAAAGAATTCACCCCATTACCTTTAGAAGAAATGGAGCATGATGTTCTCATTGATGTGGCCTCTTATGTATCAAAATATTTTCCTGATTTAGTTGATCCACTCAACCTCCGCTTGTATTGTTAAGAATGAAGAACTTCCTATTAAGAAATTTAGAAAAATAGGAAGAAGCCCGAGATTTTGACGCTGTGGCTTCCCGCTAAATGAAAAAGAAAAGAATTATAAAGAGCTTGAAGAATTTAAAATCTGAGAGCATAAATGGGAATCTTTAAAAAATTATTAGGAAAGAAAAGACCAGTACTTGAAAGAGAGAGTATTCCAGAGTTTGGAAAAGTTGCTGAATTTGTTCTCTGGTTTATAAAAAACGAGCCAATTGTGAATACTATCCCTAACAAAAGTATTAACACCATATTCAATGAAGGTTATAGGCCAAAATCAGGTATTCAAAATAACCCTGAATCATTCAACCCAAATATAAAAAGTTTATCAGAATGGTTCTTAACAAAGATGTATATAGATTTGAACATGTTGAAGGATGCTACGAATGCCGAGTTCAGACAATTTATCGACATGTTAGATGAGACTAGCAAGGAAACATTAGTCACCTCTGGTTTAATTGGCGAAAAGTATGATTTCAATTTTGAGGAATTTGTTTATGATGCTGAGATTGAAAAGATTCCCAAAGGAGTAGAACGGGATTTGTTTAAAGTTAATTTTCTTGACGATTGTGTTTTATCAGCAGAAATTCGAATTTTAGCATGGTTGTATCATGAATATTTTGGGGAATGGTATAAGCTTAAAGAAAATAGAAATGAGAAGAATGAAACAGACTACATAAAAGTTATTAATGACTACGGAGCAGCGCTGATGAAAAGAGAGCAGTTCTCAATTGCAATGCCTGAATCCATGCTCCCATACAGTAAAACTGAAATAAAAAATGCAATTAAATTAGCATTGAAAGATTGTGATGATGATAAGATAGGAACTTTGAAATTTGGATATATATCACTAGCTGATTTTATTCCTGATCATGAAGCCGATTTGGTAAATGCTGAATGGGACGAAATGCAATCTAAGAGCAAAATGAGCATAGAAGAATTCAAAGAATGGATGGATAAAAGAGGAAGAGATATTATTGGAGAGAAATGGAGAAATACGTGGCGAAAAATTGATGAAGATTCTGAAATCCTACATAAGGAGATTATTGATTTCTTAAATTCAATTGACAAATAGATAAGGCAAGCAGAAGCCCCAGACCCTAAAGCCCTGGCTTCCTGATGGTTGAAACTACGCCATAGTAACGGAAATCGCCTCATAGAGATAAACGTATGAAAAGGATGGAAATTATCATTTAGCTTAAATAGGGAGTTTTGATGGGAAAACCTGAACGAGAAGTACTTTCAGAATTTTTAAATCTAGTCAATTCCCAAACGTTTTTCAAAGAATTTTCTTTTGCAAAAAATTGCTTTATTCCAAAAGGTGGAACTGAAATAGAGTTTTCAGATTATGTCCTTTATTTAGATAGATATTTGATTATTTTCCAGTTAAAAGAGAGATGTATAAAAAGTGATTCAACTCAGACAGAATTGAATTGGCTAGAAAATAGGATAAGAAGGAATGCTACTAAGCAGATAAGAAAAAGTCTCGAATATCTCAATAAACTTGATGCGGTATTAGTAAAAAATGAAAGAAATAATTTAATTAACATAAAAAGCGCCAATTTAAAAGAAATTCATAAAGTGGTTATATATCTTTATCCAGGAAAGAAACCGTCTGAATTTGAGCCTGTAAAATTTCACACAAGTAAAACGGCTGGTTTTATACATATAATAGATTTTTTTTCTTACCAACAAATTTGTGAAATTCTATACACACCAATTGAAATCATAAGATACTTAAAATTCAGAGAAACAATTTTGTCATTAGTCTCCGATGCGAATGAGAAGACAGAAAAATATTTGCTAGGAAGATATTTGTTGTCTCCAATTGTACCTAGTCCAGAACTTGATTCCAAAAAAGAAGATTATTCAGTTTTTGTTGATAAATTACAGACCGAAGTTGGTGATTATGATATGCGATTTGTATTTAATTCGCTTAAAGACAGGATTTACAAAATTGATAAAAGGGATGAATTATCTTATTACAAAATAATATCAGAACTCGCTCTACTTGATAGAGCAGAACTTAAATTGTTTAAAAAGAGGTTTGATATTTCATTAAAAAATTCAATAGAGAACAAATTCGATATATTTAGAATGATATCAGAAAATACCAAATGTGGATTTGTGTTTATTTCCATACCAAGAAGCGCAGTTGATAAAAGATTTAGATTGCTAGAAATAGTAATAAACATTGCTAAATATGAAATGAAATTAGAAAAATTAATTGGAGCTGCAATTGTTAAAGAGAATGGCTTTTTCATAGATTGGGGATATATAAATTATCCGTGGGAACATAACGCTGAAGTTGAAAATCAACTTAAACAGTTTAATCCTTTTAAGCCGCTAAAGGGAAAAGTCGTTTCGATATATGAATTCATCAATTCAGATTGATATCAAAAGTACATATTTTAAAGCCAGCCATCTCAGCCAGCCTCCCTAATGTTGAAAAAGACAGCTCTTCGCTGGAAGGATGCCTCATTGAGATAAACGGTCTGCATCGTCAGATTTTCTCATAGATTAAAAATTTCGGTTCATCGCAATAATGAGTACCTAAATTGACATAAAGAGGACTTCTTGCATTTTTGAAAAACAAGAGCTTCACAGTTTGAGGCTAGAAGTCATTTTCTATTCCTTGGACATTTTGAAATTAAGCTGACTGTAGCCCACATTAGTCGATATTTCTAGATCATATGCTCCTTGGACATAAATATTTTCGCCCCTATGCCACCAAGGTTCTTTATTTGGGTCAACTACACTAACCCAATGTTTACCCTCATGTAGGATCTTCTGGTTGTACACATTGCATAATACCTTAGGTAAATAACACCTGGCCTTTTTCTCCCCAATTTTGGTCATTATAATAGATCCAGAGTTAAAACTGCCCCAGAGATCATGGAGGCCATAATATAAATACAATGGGAAATCACTCTCACCCTCCGCAACATCTGAATAAATTACTTCTACATTGTATCTATACCAATAATATGACTCCGGCTTTTCTGGCTCTTCTGGGCTCTTGCAATTGTTGAGTCCCAGACAAAGAAAAAACATAGGTATAAGAATAGCTATTTTTCTAACCATTTTATTTCCCCTTTCCATCAGGAACATATTTGTTCATATTATTTTTTTCCTTTTTTTAATAATTTAGCTCCCCCTAAATCATAAGTTGTCAAGAAGATGTTAAAAATTTGTCAAAAGTCTGTTAAATTTTACTTTCCCCTCATTTATTAGTAATTCTTCTTTTAATGTATGGTAATAAGTAGCACTTATCAATATCTCGGGTATTCATTATTGTGATGAACCAAAATTTCTAAATTAAGATCAGCAAAAGGGATTCTTCCAATTTCACAGCGTTGCAATCATTACAGGCAAGCATGGTTAATACGATCGTATTAGTCAACTTGAGATCGTTTGTCTACGAGGCTCTAATAGCCTGTTTTTTCAACAGGTTACAAGAAAATCACTGAAAATTGAGAATTTTCAAGGAAAAATTGGATAACAGGTAAATTTAAGCCGTAAATTACCCTTTTAAAAGTTTAATATTAATTATGGAATGAAAGAAACCATGCTTTCAAAGTTAAATTGGCCGAGGAGTTATAGAATCCATGAGCTTGCAGAAATCTTGGATGAAGATTCATTGATGGCACTCCTGAT
>JBHLPG010000366.1:0-3896 GCA_048939725.1 Promethearchaeota archaeon
GAGAAAGGCAATTGATGCCAATAGTAAATAACTCGATAATTTGGGGTATTTTGTTTCAAAATCTGTGTGTGAAGAGGAGTAATATCGAATAATGAGATTTAAAATTGTTAAGAAAAGACCAGATACCAGTAACGAATGGAAAGGATAGCGCGTTCCAGTCAAGGTCTTATCAATTACATCAGGTAATATAGCAGCTAGAGATAAAAGAAAAATTTGATCCACAGGTATTTCTAAATCATTTAATCGATTTAAGAAAGCCAAACACAGAAAGGCACCTATAATATGGAGAAGGAGGGTTGTCATATTCAAGATTGACTACAAAAAATCATGTTTAAAGATCTTTGTTATTTACGGTTATTTCTTGAGACAACCAGTTTAGCATTAGTTTTTCTATTTTGACTTTTCAAAAAGGCTGAATCAGTCCCAATTATCGGCATGGAGTAATAATTACCTTAAATCTCTGTAAGCACAACGCTTGTTATTGTTTTTTCAATCCCTTCTATATCTCTTAGTTTAATTATGACAAAGTCGTTTAAAGTATCAACATCTTTCACACCCACTTTAACAATGAGGTCAATTTCTCCAGTCACAATTGCTACTTCTTCAACTTCAGGTAAGACCTTAACTTTCTTAGCAACATCAATCTGACTTAATTTTTCTCCCTTAGATGTTCTATAAGAAACAGTACAGAGAATGTAAGCCGATAAACCTCTTCCAATAGCTTTATTGTTTAGTTTTATTGTAAATTTATCTATGATCTCCATTTCTTGTAATTTCTTGATTCGATTATAAACTGTGGTTTGGGCGATACCTGTTTCTTTTGAAATCTCATTGGTGGTCATTCTGGAATTTTGCTTAAGTAAAGCAATAATATCCCGGTTTTTATTATACATGTTGAAGGTTTTTTCATTCATATGGAAAGATTTTCCATTGTTCATTTAAAAATCTAATCCATATCCCATTTTTTTCCTTTTTTTTTTCGATATATTCTTATTAACATACAGAATGGAATTTGTAACCACTAAAAGTGTGATTGACATGACTCTAACCTTGAAATCAAGACTTTCTACAATTGCAAAAGATCCTCTAGTACCAATACTCCGAATTCAAACTGAAGTTTTGTTTGCTATTCACGATTTTTTTATTGAGAAAGGCTTTCTTCAACTCATGCCTGTCGTTCTCTCTCCTATTACCGATCCATTGTGTCATCCTGTTTATGATGCCCAGGTTAAATACTTAGGACAACAATTCCGACTAACTAAAAGTATGATATTTCATAAACAGATCGCGATCTCAACATTAAATCACAAAGGTATTTACATCATGTCACCAAACATCCGTCTCGAATTGAGTGATCTTAGAAATAGTGGAAAGCATTTAACGGAATTTACGCAATTGGATATCGAATTAAAGGAAGCAACAGCTCAAGAATTCATGTCTTTAACTGAGGATTTGATTATTCACATTTTTTCAAGGGTAAGAGATTATTGTAAAGCAGAAATTGACCAGCTATGTGTTAATGTTCTTGTCCCACAGAAACCATTTTCTGTATATAGTAGTTGGGATCTAAGAGAGGAATTTGGGAATGATTATGGATCAAAAATTTCTTATCAAGAGAAAGATCCTTTTTGGATAACTGATTTCGAAAGGGAATTTTATGATAAAGAGGATCCAAAAAGAAAAGGGCATTATATCAACTATGACTTATATTATCCTGATGGTTTTGGTGAGGCTCTTTCTGGAGGAGAACGGGATTATGAATATGAAACGCTCGTGAGAAAGATAAAAGAGCGAAATCAAGACAAAAAACAATTTCATTCTTACCTAATAATGTCAAAACAAGGATTGTTGGTATCAAGTGCTGGAGGAGGCCTTGGAATTGAAAGATTAGTTAGATTTTTAGCTAAGAGAAGACACATTAGAGAAGTGACCCTTTTTCCTAAAGTTCCAGGTGAGAAAATAGACTTTTGAAAATAATAATGCCTTATATCCTCCTCAGGTTTTTTGATTCTTTTAACCTGTTGTGGAAACAACTTTTCAAGATATTTTAGTTTTCATTGCTGTTTGCGGCAGTTTCAATAAGAACAGGTGTATCAGCACCAATTATTAGCAGGGAGTCGTCATGTTCCTGAACAGCCATGATCCATAACAGCGCTAACAATTCTGAAGAAGTGAGGTTCAATTGTTGGCCCATTGCGTAATAAGCCAGTCGTTCTGCATTCAGAGTAATATTCAATGCCTCAGCCTGAGCCTCCATGTTAATTAAGTATGCTACAGCATCAGCTTCAGCTAGAACCACGGTAATATTTGCTGCTGCTTGAGCTTCAATAATCTGTGTTTGTGCTCGAATGATCGCTGCTTCCTGTTCATACAACGCGATTTGGTATTGTTGTTGGGCAATTTGTACCTGTTTTAGTGCTTCTTCGAATTCATCAGGAAGATCTATCTCTCGCAGTTGGAAATAGATAACATCAGCATACATTACATCAATATCTTCGATTAAATACTGGAACATGACGTCACCAATGAAGGTTCTGTTGTTAAAAAACTCAATGGCGTTGTAAAAGCTTGCAACATCTCTTAATGTGGTTCTGGATTGTGAAACAAAATAGTTCTCATAGTCTAATGCAAATGTAGAGTATAATTGGATTAGCTCTGCTTTACGTAATTTATATTGGAAGGACAACTGAATATGGATCAGAAGTCCATCTTTTGTTCGGGAGTCAAGAGGATAAGATTCGTAGAACTCAATGGGTTGAACTGTTTTTGGAAATTTGATGAACTGATTAAGAGGGCCGATGTGATAGAATCCTTTTTCGTACACTTTGTCTTCAATTTCTTGATTTAGGATATTTTGATTGAGTGCCAGCTGATTATACCCCACTGAATCAAATGATAAAATGAAATAAACAACGATTGCACTTGTAATTATTAATGTACAAGCGAAGATCACTCCTAAAATTTTTTTCTTCTTATCTAAGCTACTAATTACATTATTTTTTGCATTCATTTTTCTCTCTGGTTGATTAAAAGAATATAAGTAATTATTAAGATATTTATTCCAGAATCCGAAGGTTTTTAATGGCTAGCGAATAAATTAAACTACTTCAAATTGAGAACTCATGAGCCCGTCCCCTAGATCCCACACGATTCAATATACCCAATCTACAAAGAGTGTATGTTATTAGACCTGAAGTTCTTTGAATTCTTCTTTTATGTCCCCTAACTTCTAGTCTCTCCGCTAAATCACGATTTGTAAACACTTCTGGCAGCCCATCAGGTAAAATTTCAATAAAATCCGATTTTGTTTGGAATTTCATAATTTCTTCAATACTAAGTAGATCTCTCTGGATAACTACATATTTCCTCCTCATTGATCTACCATACAATCCAACAAATTCTTTGATCACGTGTTCTTGGATAAAAACAACATCTATTTCCATTCTTTGAGGTATGAATTCCACCTTGAAATGGACGAGCTTCTCGAAGAGAGAGTAAATATTGTTTCCCTTCTTGTAGTTTCTAACACCTAATATCTCCCCCTTATTCATTAGTGTTACTTTTTGCTTACTTATAATGGGGTGAACAATCACTATCTTAAATCCTGGTGCCTTTAATATTCCCCCTATTTTTTGAGAGAATTTCCCTCCAAAGTTTGAACGTTGGATCTCATACACTGCATTTCGTTTGCTATCTAGAACATCTATTCTATATTTTCTCCCATTAATTCGCAGGGTGACTTCCTCAGTTCCTCCAACTTGATTTGAATATTTGAATTTGAGCTTCTGATGAAGTAGTGTTTGATTTCTTGGAAGATCCAATCCTTGAGTAGCCATTATTCTCAACTTACGTAATGCTGAGTATTTTCTTGTATAAGGATTCATATTATGCCAGTC
>JBHLPG010000367.1:0-3888 GCA_048939725.1 Promethearchaeota archaeon
GGTCCCAAAACTAAGCTCTGACAGATATAGTCCTGCTTTTTTAATTCCTCTGTACTCCATTTTATGTGCCCCATCTGATCTATATCTTCTGTTAAATGAGGTTTGTGAGTTGTTAATGCTTGTATTGTTACATTTTCAGAAATCTATGTATATTTAAAAATTAAATTTATGATTGTGGTAAGATTGAATCCTCCTCCAGATTCTTAAATGCTTATCAGTCAAATTGGTATATACTCTGGTAGATAATCATCTTAATCAAATGCTAGTTAAACAATGTCCAAATCCCCAGAAAAAAGGAAAGTTGAAGGAATGACTCAGTATGGGTTGGAAAAAAACCGCTAGTTATCAAAATCTGTATCTTATATCTGCAGCATTAAGCAATTTCTTATTTTACGCTTTTTTAATTCCTGCTGCTCTATTATATCCTGAGTATTCACCTTTTCGCCACACGGTTTCAGCATTAGGAAATACTACCAAAAATCCTAACGGTTGGTTTCTTTTTAGTATATGTCTTATTTTAATAGCAATTGCAATAATTCCATTTATTTTTGGCACTAAAAAGTGGTATGAATCTCAACCTTCGGTAAAGAAATACGTACAAGCCATTCAAATCATTGGCGTGTTCAATAGTTTCTCTATGGTAATGATTGCGATTTTTCCTACTGACACAGCTTCTGTCCAGCACAACTTCTGGAGTTTAATGAATTTCATATGTATCGAGTTAGTAGTAGTTCTTGCCGTTATCGGTTTACGAAAGCATCCTTCTTATTGGAATCGTCTTTCAATAATTGCGATCCTGGATTTCATCTTTTGTGCGACATACCTCTTCTTACTTAGAGTGTACAGACCTATCGCCACAATTTTTGAGTGGTTAACGTTCATCTTCATCTTAGGATTTCTTTTCCTGCTTGCTCTTAACATGTATAAAGAAGGCTTATAACTCGGTGTTCGGATCACCCAAATCTTCAATAAAGAAGGAGAAGGAAAATTCCTATCCTGCCACAAACATCTAAAACTTTAATACTTAATAGTACTATTGATAATCTATAGATTCTCTAATGAGAATTCTTCGGCCATGTTCCACATTTCTTGAAATTTCAATGATAACTCGGTAGCAAATTTATATTGCCAAACGTAAATTGATGTAAAGTATTCCGCTAGGTTTGCTGGATTTTTTATCTTTATGATAACTTTTTCCCCGTCCATTATCACAAAGGGATTGGTTATCGTTTCTGTAAACTTAACGGGCATTTCATCTAAATCAAGCCGATCTAGGAATGGGAACACTAATTCTAACATTTCTTGCATAGTTTTAACCATGTTTTTTGTGCCTAATAGCATTCGTATTTTCACTCCCCTTTCCTGTAAATCAGCAAATATTTTTGCTTCTTCTTGGATTTCTTGAGCATGAATTTGCGGTTGAGTTTCGAAAAACTCTCCATAATAGAGAATTTCTTTCTGAGCTTCCTTTAATCGAATATTCCATCTCTCGATTGCTTCCTTCCCAATACCAATTTTCCAAAAGAGACTCTCGCGAGGAGTTGTTCGATGATACCTTTTAAGCTCATCTTCAATGACTAAGGCTTTTTCTGTAAGGGTCTCAAGCTCCTCTTTCTTCCTTTCCAATAAATTTTTCATTGCAATACTGGGATCAACGGGCGAATAAATCTTGGGTCGGGAATATTTCTGAATTTCAATTAATCCCTTGTTTTCTAACAGATCTGTCACATTGTAGATTCGACCCACAGGTACTTTTGAGTTGTCAGAGAGTTCCTTTGCATCACACGCTCCTCGATGAAGTAACGTCTTATACGCAGCAAATTCATAGTTTGTTAACCCATATCTCTCTAGTATATTCTCATTTTCAACTGAAGTCATTTTGAACACCAAATAAACTCAAATTTGTTTTTTCATTACTGAAAGCTATATTAGGTAATTAAACTTTACACTAGTTGAAAGTTTTAAACTTTTTGTTATTTAATAAACCCGATCAAAAATTGGTTAAAAATGGAAAAAAGTTTTAGAAACTTCAATGGATTCTAAATTAACGGAATTGATTTTAAATGTTGGAAAATAAAAGAGCGTTGTTGAGCCAAGTAAATTTAAGGAATCGTATACTAAATTGGCGTAATACCAGTGCGACCAGAGCGATCGCTTCGACATTAGGCGTTCTCGTTGGACTTGCTGGTATAGAACATGGATTCTTTGAAATGCTTCAAGGGAATGTTACACCCAGTGGTATATGGGTAGATGCCATTGGTTCTGAACAGAGGTTATGGGAGTATGCAACTGAAACAGCGATAACAATCGTACCAAATTTCTTTTGGACTGGAATCCTGGCTATGAGCATTGGTCTTTTAGTTACAATATGGTCAGCTTTGTTTATTGGAAGGAAATATGGTGCCCGGGTTTTTTTTCTTCTCTCTGTCACCTTGTTTTTGGTTGGAGGTGGTTATGGACCAATATTCTTCACAATCTTTGCTACGATTACAGCAACCAGGATCAACAAACCATTAACGTGGTGGGATACACATCTCTCAGTACGCGCACGGGATTTCCTTGCTAAATTATGGCCTTGGTCTGTTCCTGCACTTTTGATAACCTTTTGGGCTGGGGTAGAAATCGCAATCTTTGGTTATCCCCTATTGTGGTTCTTTAGCGCGGATCTGACCTATAGCTTTCAATGGCTTTTTGGCATTTCGTCTCTCGGATTCATGTTTGTGGTCATTCTTTCAGCTCTTGCATACGATATCCAGAAATTATAAAGACTAGAAAATTTGGTTTTTCTACAAAATCATCCATTCAAGAATTTCTTTTTACCTCTCCCCTTAAAACTCGTCCCTTCCCTCAGGGTTTTACGTATGTAAGGCAAGAAAAGAAGATTTGAAAAATTTTGACTGTTTAATGGCCGAAATACCCGATATGGAGGAGTAATAAAGCGTTATAAAAAGTCATTCAATAAATTGAAAGAAAGGAGATTCCGATTACGGAATCAGATCCCTGCTGTATTATTAAATGAAAAAGGAGAAATAATAGGAATCGGTAGAGCAATGTGGACAAAAATTATCCCTGATTTCGTTCAAATAATTGGAAGTTGAACTAGGAGTTCTTATCCTTCTACTAGTGATAGTGGATAGTATCAATTGTATTTCTAACATTCTATTTAGATTTTCTTCTAAATATAATAACAATTGTATAAAGAATCAATGCAAGAATAATTGGAAAAGTCCATAGAGAAGTTGTTAAATCCACATCTGCCACGCTTATTGACGTAGTAGTTAGTGTGGAAGTTAGTGTAGTAGTTGGTGTGGTAGTTGGTGTGGTAGTTGGTGTAGTAGTTGGTACTATTTCAACAATCTTGATAGTGAAGCTACCAGATCCACTCATAGCAGCAGAGACCCTGATGAGATAGTCGTCCCCTTCAAGGCCTAACACCGTTAATATATCAGGATAACTGGTACCACTTGCCATGGCAATAATATCTACTGTACTATTATAAAGGAACAAATCGAAATCTGTTCCTCCAGGCCCCGTAAGGATGAATTGATAATCACCCGCTGCTAGGGAAATACTGTACCAAACTGATCCATCGGCAGCAGGTCCAGGTAAGGTTCCTGTCGTCTCCCCTAACCCGAGGGATATTGGATTGGATGGAGACTCACCTGGAATTGGAACCTTCTCGATGATATTGAGGGTGAAGGCACCAGATCCACTAGCCGCAAAGATATTGATGAGATAGTTGTCTCCTTCAAGTCCCAACACCGTTAATGTGTCAGGATAAGTGCCCCCAAATGCTATGGCAATAAAATCAACGGTACGATTATAAAGGACTAGGTTGAAATCAGTTCCTCCAGGCCCCGTAAGGATGAATTGATAATCACCCGCTGC
>JBHLPG010000368.1:0-3886 GCA_048939725.1 Promethearchaeota archaeon
CAAATTAAAATTTAAAATTTATTTTAAGCTTTTGTTATCGCCAAAATCACGGAGGAACGAGTTCCATAATGTGATGGTCAGGACATCATCTTCATACTCCAGAGAAATAATGGTTTATGCCGACGAAAAAGGATTAATTGAATATTGAGGTCGGAAGCACACAACTCTGACCCCAATACGAACCACTCTAATTAACCGCATAGAAATGCGAACGTAGGTCGTGAAGGTCGGGAACCCGACGAACTTTGTTGTCATCCACTAAAATTTTTAAAGCATATCGTATTGTACGATTGGAGAGGTCGGTATAATTCCCAATCTCGCGAGGTTTCAACGCACCGTTAGCTAGAAGCAGCGAGAAGACCTCTTGCGCAGATTTGGGGAGATGAGTAACCCGTAGATCAACTTGCTCAGGTTGCTCACTATCAATCACTTCGTTTGAGTCAATAGCTGCCATTATTCATCACCAAACAGGGGGAAAGGCTATTACTGACGATTCGTTTTGCCTAGCGGGAAGATCACACACTACTCATCAACAAATCGTCAGCAGTTAGTCAAATCATCAACACATTTATAAACATTCCTAATTGTGCATGGACGGAATTCATTTGTGGATTTTCTTTGTGTTTTGAATTCTCACACTATTTTCTCTGGTAATTTTCGTATTACATTACTAAAGAAAAGTATTTGCGATTTATTATTATAAGAATGTTATTTTTAGGGTAAACTCCTCCCCACTGTGAGAAATTGGATCACAGAAAGCACCTAATTTTTGCTTTCTAGCAGCTTCTCAAGATTGGAAAAAGGTAGCTGAGCTGCAGTATTTTTGATCGTATCTATGATTTCGCCTTTTTGTTTATGAAATAATGAATAAAAAGAGTCATTCATAGGTTCCTTTTTGTGGAGCTCATCTCTGATGCTTTCCAGACACAGGGGTTCGTTTATCACTAGCTCAGAAAGAGGGACGGCTTTATCAGTTAAGTTATGTTCTTCCAAAATGTTTGGCCAATTTCGGTCGCGCAAGAAATGATGATCAAGATAAAAACGGTCATGAGGGAGTTTTTTGATTCGCTTAAATGCAGTGATTGTTTCATCTTCAGTCTGTTTGGGATGATAGGTAGAGGGGCCATCCATAATCAGATAATGTGAGTTATTTTCTAGGATAAAGTTAAGAGCAGCATTATTTGCTAGGCCATGCACATCAGAAGTGATGAGAACCGAATCTTGCGAATCCTCAATAAACACTGACAATACCCATCCCGAACGCGACCCCTCCCGACCGTGGGGGAGTGGAGGAGAGAATTTGATAATAGTCTTGCCATATGAGAATTCTCTATTGTCTCCAGAATACAGCGTAATCCCCTTCTTCTTCCACAGCCAATACGCCCGTTTTTTCTGGTTATAGTTGACATTCTTTTTAGGATCCTTAGCAAGGATAGTCACTTCAGACTTTCCATAGATTTGATTTTGTACCTTCCTGTTGGTGAATTCATATGGTCTTTCGACCCCTAATGAAAAGTGGTCACCATGATAGTGAGTTTGAACTAATATGGAGGTGTGATTCACAGCTTTCAAGATCAACTGGCGAGATAAGTATGCCGCGGCGATTTCCTGTAAATGGGGTTTCAATCCATATCGTAAAGGTCCTAATGACACTGAGGGATCAACTAAAATGGTTTGATCTTCCGTTTTGAGGAAAAAACACATTCCTCTCGTTCCCAGCGATTCTGCTGCTAATGGGAGAATTTGCATCTGTTAATTCCAAATTAGGTTCTGATATTTCGTTTGAGTCTTTTCATAACGAGTATACTTAGTGAAACGACAATTAATATGAAAAGAGTAAATCCTGGTGTGTCTTCAGAGAGTGAGCTCTGATGAGAAGTAGTCACTTGTGTAGATACTCCTCCCTCTGAGGAGGATGGAGGAGGAATAGGAACATCACGGATATCCCAGCGCCAGTCTTCATGGCGGCGGAGGCTGATGGACTCCCCTGGAAGATATTCGTTCCATTTGTATGGTCCTGTCCCAATGATTTGATCATTAGTTGGAGTGAATGTGGACACATTTGTCACATCCCGCCAGATGTGTTCGGGGGTTATGTAAAAGCGCGTGGTGTCCGCCCACTCGAAGTAACCCGTCTCGTTCACATAAAATTCGATGATATGGCCCTCGGGCCCCTCAGGCATTGCTACTTTGTAAATATCCTCCATTTCTGGCCCACAACGGGGAGAACTTCTCCAAAGGTGAAAGGAGTGATTCACATCTGCTGCTGTGAAGGGTTCTCCATCGTGCCAAGTTTCATTCTTGTATAAGAAAAATGTGAATTTTTGGCCGTCTCTGATCTCTCCATTGGCGGTAGTTGATTCGATCTCCCAGTCATATGCTAACCCAGGAATAGGATCCCAGGTCTTTGGATCAATGTTCCACAATCTTTCAAAGATGTATTGAAGAACCGTTTCTTCATAACTTCTTTGTTGAAAGAAAGGATTCAGATTACTCATGTTTCCCGAAAGACAATATCTGAATATTCCACCATAAGGTCCACCATTAGCTTCTTTCAAATGTACTTTAGTTCCAAGATACATATTTTCACCAGAAGCAGTTCCCAAGCCCACAAATTCCAAATATCCTTCAAATTTGTTAGTGCGGTAGGCATTAATGTTTTCAAGATGGTAACACACTATTTGAGGTTGTTCAAAAGTCAAAAGTCTATTAGCCTCTCGAGCATATTCCTTTACGTCCTCTAGGGTAGTTGCTTCTACCATCTGATCGAGAACAGTGTCAATGGTATTGTTACTGAAGTGGAAATAGCTATAATACCTCCAGGGATCAGCACTAGTTCTAAAGTTATAATAGAGGAATTCTGGGGTATTAATGATGGGGATACATTCAGTCCACCAAAGTCCCCAGCTTCGTTTTTCACTCCATAATTCCCATTCAGAGGGAAGACCTAAGGCTAACCAATCCAATTCAACTGTTTCTGAACGAATTCCCATCCGTCTAAGGCCATCTACCATTACATTACACGCATGGACGGCAGATTCACTATATCCATTTACAAACAGTTCCAAAATTCCTAAATTTTTATTTTCCCACTGAAAATATTCAGCAAAAGCATCGTCATCTAGGTCAACCCCTGGATCCCAAAGATCATTTTTGTTCTTGTCATATTCACGCCACCCATCCCCATCTAAATCTTTAAAACCACCATTCTCTAGGGATTTATTCCCTGAGACAAAATCTGCTTCATAAAAGTGATCAGTTGTTTCGCTCTCAACTTCCCATTCGGTGTTAGAGATCGGTATATAACTGTCTTGGGGAAATCCAGTACAGCCAACACATCCAATTGCAGCTTGGTATTTATCAAAACCATAGGCCATGGCACGACGAAAAGCTGTGATATTGGTAGGATAACGGTAACAATCCAAATTGAGAGAACGGTAATTTGCACTTGGAGTAAAAGTTACAGTAATATTTGGATCCCGTACAAAGCCAGCTAGGTAATCCTGCAAAACACGTCCGTCATAGGCATCAATCTCACCTTCTTGGAGTGCCAACATCGCTAGATCGATATCTTCTGCAGGAAAGATCTCGAAGTGTATTTCATCGATATAGGCTCCATATGGACGAAACTCTGATGCCCATTTGGGAGTAGTTCCCATAGTGGATGATGTGGAAGGCATGTTGGGCCAAACAAAACCTAGGAGTGCAATACCAACCATAACATAATAAAAGTGAATTTTTCTCATAGCTGATACTTCCTGCCTTTTTTTTGAGATTTCTTAAAAAGGAGAACAGTTAATGTTACCAACAAAATTTCAGGTGTATATCCTGGTATATTTTCAGCTGTGGAGCTCTGAGAGGAGGGCATTTTTGTTGTTCTCGTGAT
>JBHLPG010000369.1:0-3886 GCA_048939725.1 Promethearchaeota archaeon
CCATTCGGAGATTCTTTCACTTCTCTGTTTTTCATGAGCAAGATACCTCTCACGAAAATCATCAAGTTTTTCTGTGTTTAAATCTGGATTTTTTACTTTAGCAAATTGTTTAATTGCTGTAAAAGCCTGAGAGATCTTTTTTTCATGTTTTACAAGATCAGTATGGAGAAAGATTCGTGCAGTTCTGCCATAGTAGGCTGTGTTATGACTTCCTTTCCGTAATATAGTAACAGTCTGGATTAATTCAGCTTCTTCTAGTTTCTGTAAATGAAAGTATAGACTTTGTAAGCTGATATCTTTAGCTTTTGGGGCTTCTTCTTCGTCTTTCTTCTCCTCTGTTTGCAGCTCCTTTAGATTAGATAATATTTCTCTCGCGTTTAACGCCCGACGCCTTCTACTGTTATCTAATTGATCTAAAATTCCCTTACGTAATATTCGAATAATGTGTAATCGTACTTTGTGACCGTAAATCTCTTCCTCTGGTTTCGAAATAATCTTCAGTGGAGGAAGAGATTCCCAAAAACTGTATAATATTTCTCGTTTTTCATCCATTGTAATCTCGTCACAAAAATTGTGTGAAATGCCTGTACGGGGTTTGAATTATATATCATGCCAGTATAGTAAAGATTAAATACCTTTTGAATGAATAAAATTTGTATTGTATCATTCAAGATAATATTGAATTATTCCAATCTAAATGGAATAATCATTTAGTCAAGAAATTCTTACGAATTTATCATTAGAGAATAAGGAAAGAATAAAAATGGTCCAAGGAAGTTTAACTATCCGCAATTATGAAAAAGGGGACGAAGAAGCCCAAGCAGAAATATTTAACACAGTTATTGTAGAAATGATACCTGAACCAGAACTTATAACAGCAGAAAAAGTACGGAAACGTCACGAAGACCCAAATTTTAATCCAAAGCAAGTTCTATATCTTGTAAATCAAGATCAGACGATTGTGGGGTATACTGAATGTCGGATTCATGGTGGTTTCCACGGTATTTTCTACCCTATGATTTTAAAGGAATACCGATCGAAAGAAACATTGGATCAATTGTTCAAAGCAATCTATGAATTTGCTAAAGAAGATTGTAAAAACAATCCAGGAACGATCGAATCCCACTACGCGTATGATTTCAAGAAAGCTCATGAATATTTCGAACGTCAGACAATAGCAAAGGTGGCTGAAGTTCAAGATGCTCGTGAGATGCGTCTTCCGATAAACGAAATTAATTTTGAGATTTCATCGGATTTCGAAATTAAACCATTAACAAACGATGATTTTTCAACCTTGATAACCTATCGTAAATCCAAGGAAAGTATTGTAGGCGAAGAATTTACGGTTGAGAATCTAACAGAGAGATTTGATAACGGAGAGATGTCTTCAGAAGATTCTTTCCTCATCTACTGGAAAGGAGATTTGCAGGGATACTTACATGTTGGAACATATTCACCCGCAGATAGAGGACAAAAAGACACCACAGTTTACGGTAATTTTGAGGGGATGATCGTAGATCGAGAATTTCCAGATGGAGTAAGTCTTCGAAAGGTAATGATCCAAGGAGCTAAAGATTATTTCACCAAACATACTGCAAAAGAAATGGTTGGAAGTATAGTACTTAACAATCCAGCATATGAATTCTATAAGAAAATCGGTTTTAATATAAGTGAAGAGCAAGGGGCTAAATACTGGATCTATGAGCAATAAGTGTAATTAACAGAGATGAGAATTGTAAATTTGCTTTAGATTTACCACAAGCAATTCTAGATTCTTTAAAGTAATTTTTTATTAAGAGATTGGTAATAATTGCCCTTATGAAGATAGCCTAGAAGTATAGCATTTATTACAGAAATGGAGAATTTCCAATGAGTAAAAATTATTTGAAGAATAAAATTGTTTTGATAACCGGTGGGAGTAGAGGCTTAGGATTAGAATTCACAAAGCAATATTTAAAAAAGGAATATCAGGTGATTTCGGCAAGTCGGAATGCTAAAAACTCTGAGGAACTCCAACAGCTGAAAACTGAATATAATGAGAGATTAGAAATCTGTCAATTAGATGTAAGTGATGAAAAATCACGAGAACAAGCTTATCATAAGATTTCAGAGAAGTTTGTGAAAATTGATATCCTCATCAACAATGCTGGGATTGCCTCTGGAAATGAGAAATATCGATATCGGTTTGGAGAATTAAACCAAGAAGATCTTCTTCGAAGTTTCTTAGTAAATACTATAGCTCCACTAATGATAGCAGAAACCTTTTTCCCATTATTAAAGAAAGGAGTGGATCCTGTAATCATAAATATTTCTTCAATTAGTGGGTGTATTTCGGAAAAGAAGCGTAATGGAAGTACTGGTTATGGTTACAGTTCTAGTAAAGCTGCTTTGAATATGGTAACAAAAATGTTATCCAATGAACTGAGAGATCAGAATATCATCGTTGTTTCTTTCCATCCAGGTTGGGTGAGGACAACCATGTTATATACTGATGAAGCACCTTTGGAACCACCAGAATCCATTAGGGGGATGATAAAAACCATTGAAACTCTTGATATAGATTCCACTGGAAATTTTTTTGATTGGAAAGGAAATGAAATGCCTTGGTGATTTGTAAAAGTGTTTCGATAGATTTCCCTTGATCAGAATGAAAAGATTAAGCACCTATTCCTCCTAATTCAGTAGCGTCTGAATTCCGTAAAAGGCTGGATTAATCCAAGATTAAATGGAAATCAATTTTAAAATTATCAGAAGTCAACTTAATCATTTCTGAACGTGAAGGAGGTTCTCCCTCAAAAATCTCGTTTGCATAATAATCATAGCTGAAGATCGCTAGATCAAACATAATCCTGTTCAGCGCTTGTCCTTTCTCAGTCAATTTATATCTCGCTCTCATCGGAGATTTGCTAACTATTCTCTTGTCAATTATTTCATATTTTTCAAGCTCTCTTAACCTTTGAGACAAAACTTTACTACTTAAACCAGGATTAGCTTCTAAAATTTCCGTGAATCTTTCTTTTCCAAACCAAATGTCCCTAATTACCTCGATACTCCATTTCTTAAAGAATTTAAGAGCGAATTTTGTTGGACATTCTTTCATTTCGACCATATGTAGAATCACTTCTTCTTTCGCTTGGATGTAATCCCTTCTGTTTTTTTGAAGTTAAAGAATTTTCGTATCCAAAACGATTTGATTACTTTTTGGTAATAATCAAACCAATTGGTAGCAAAA
The DNA here is from genome assembly GCA_048939725.1 of Promethearchaeota archaeon. Taxonomy (GTDB): domain Archaea; phylum Asgardarchaeota; class Heimdallarchaeia; order Hodarchaeales; family Hodarchaeaceae; genus Hodarchaeum. The sequence goes on from JBHLPG010000369.1 coordinate 3,233, forward strand.
ATGATTTAATGAGTTTAATTTTTATTGATTTCTTGAAGATTACAACGAATTTCGTTTTAAATAGGTAAGAAAGGTTGGTATAGCAATGGATTATCTAATTATTGTGGAAAGGCAATTTTCATACACAAGAAATATTTTGCTGGCAAGAAAATCACAGTTTCAGGAATCATTTGAAAATTCGGTTTTTGAAGGAGAACCAACCGCAGCAGATGTATATATCCACGGGATCACTTCCCTTTACAATTCTTGTGCCAAAATTCTAGAAACTAATGAATCAAGGTTTAACCTTGAAATTAATAAAGAATTAGACCTTCCTGAGCAATATATTGATTTGTATGAAAGAACTCTGCAAATCCTTAAAGAAACTCAACAAAAAATGACAAATGAAGATCTAAATAAGTATATAGTACATCCACTTAATCCTGATACCAAAATATCGTTACTAAAATGGATCGGACTCAATGTTATGCATACAGTTACACATGTAGGTCAAGCACTACGATTACAATCACTATATATACGTAATAGACTTGATGCCCCAATCAGCGGATCATCTAGCGATAAATAAAATATTGCCGAAATCAAAAAGTGTATTTTTGAAAGTCTGATAAAATATTAATAACTTATGACTGAAGGCAAACCCGGCATTTCTTC
>JBHLPG010000370.1:0-3860 GCA_048939725.1 Promethearchaeota archaeon
AACCGTAATAGTGTCTATTCGCTGATCCCAACTCTTGTCTCGGTTATTGCCATTCCAATCTTACCTATTGCGGGAATATTAATTGAAGACTATGGTATGGTTGCTGGTGTCATTGTTCCCCTGTTTATTAGTCTCGTTGGTACAATTTTCATTTTTATCAGCCATTTTTCCGATAAAGGTCTTTTGGATCTACCTCAAGACTTGATTGACTTGGATTAATGTAGTTCTCAAGCTAATAACGATCCATCTGTTGTTTGAAATGAAAATCGTATCTTTAACCCATTTTCCTCAGCAATCTGTAACTCCTGTAGACTCGGTCTTGGCCCGAAGGACAAAGCTACTTTAGAAAATGCCCATTCTTCCGAAAACAAACTCTGTAGTTCCGTTATGACTCATCTGTTTAATCACCGTGCTTCTACCTCGGGAGTGACCCAGAAGGATAACCAGGCTTCGTAGTTCTGTATGTCTAAACCTGCTGTTTGTGGACAGAAGTGCATTTTCTACTTCCATTGAAAGTTTCAAGTGATTAGTCTAATAATATTCTAATTTTATAAACGTACATTCACAAATATTTCTATTAATTTATGATCTATTAACTAAAATCCTAGTTTTATAATCGTACATTAAAAGAATTCCAGTTGCTGCAATAAGCGTAACAATAACCCCTAAAATTAGCAGTGTGATAGACGTTCGGCTGTCATAAGCAAAGCGGGTCGAATACCAAATCAAGTAACACCCCCCAGCACCCAATCCTATGAAGAGTGAGGCGATGAATGATTCAATGAGAAATTGCTCATTTGTTTCTGGGAAGATAATTATTACTTTATCTGGTGTCTGTGCCATTGGTAGAGGTGTTTCAGCGAGATTGTAAATTCCTCCTCCCAATAAGAAAATAACAGCACAAATAATTACTCCCAACAGATATTTATGGGGAGCTTCATATGGGAGTTCGATCGTTGGGAGGGTAAAGTCTATCTCTGGTTTCTTCAGGCCTTTGATCCACGGTAATCGTGGAATTTTAGTGCCTCTTCTTTGTGTTTCTTCTTTATTTTCTGGATTATCTCTCTCGCTGAATTACATACACCTCAAAGGTACCGAGGACTCGATACCCATTGAAGGTTCCATGTGATCCCTTTTAACCTTTCTGGTACACTTTTTGGACTGAATATAGTAATCTTATTTAGCTGTTTAAGAAGAAGTGATCAATAATATCTTTTTAGATACAAGATCAATTTATGCCCTCCCTTATTCTGATCCCTTTCTTGATTAGAACAAGAATGAGGCCAGCAAAAAGGATCATCTGGATCCCAATGAATGAAATGTTGGCTGCTTGACTCTGTTCGGATGTTGAAACAGGTAATGAAGCACTAAACAGCTGCATTTGAGCTATTGTATAGAAAGCTGGGGTGGTTTTCCCATATATAAAGATTAAATAAGAGGGAGCTAATTCTTGTTCTGAAATGATGAGCTCTAATTGATCATTCATATCATTAATTTCGGGATAGATCAATTCCCTTTGATTTGTTATATTTGAAAACAGTACCATATAAATATCAGACGTAGGAAGATCATCCTTGGAGGTGCTTATGCGAACTGTTCCGTTCTCATTGATTACGAAATCTCCTGATTTTTTGATGATGTTCAATTCAGAATCAACTAGAGGTTGGATCTCAACAACCACCTCTTCTTCTATTAATTTCTTGCCATCAAGTTGAAAACCAATCGTAATTGGGATTAAAGTCCAAACGGATCCTTTTGGCAATATATAGCTGAAATTTGCGTCAAAATTTCCTTTCCCACTACATATTAAAGAACATTCGTACCCGTCATCAATGTAACTCTTGTCAAAGCGTAAGAATTGACTCTTATTTGAAATATAGATTCGATATTCTTGAGTATTATCCGCCAGATTGTTTATATTGAACCTGATATATCCAGAGGATGTATTTACGCGATAGTGGAGTGAGTATGATATAAGAAGTGTTTTATCATTGTAGAGCGGGTATTTGGTATTTGGTATCTCGGGTTTGACCATCTCATCATAATCACTGTAGATCCACACCCATTCAGTATTAGAATAGATCACCTCAGTGGTTTCAGCTTCTATAATCTCAATAAGAAACACTTGAACGGAAGAAATCAAGTCTTCTGTTTCAGGATCAATTTTATACTCCACACCAACTGAAATTTTTCCAGTTTGATCAGGATTTACTGATACATCGCCTGTGAGGTTGTGATAAAAGAATGATCCCTCCTTGTTTGTAAATGAGAAATTTTCTCCATAAATTTTGTAGACATATTCAATTGTTTGATCTGAGAAATTCGTTATGTTAATTGTCAACGTGAGTTTTTCTGCAGATTTAACAATTCTTTTATCCAAAGAAATGGTGACTGGATTTCTTTCTGTAATAATCCCAAGGATTGGATGAATACCCTGCTTCTCTAGATTGGTGGAACTTACGACAATTAAATTAGGTATCAAGAGAGTCCCAAGGAGTATAAGGAGAATTATTCTTACTTTCTTCATTGTTATCTCTCCAGAGTTTTCTTTCTTCTACTGAATTGAACTACTCTTACTGTTAAGAATAGTCCAATAATGCCGCTAATTACTGTAAAGGAAGGCAAATTTTCATGAGCTTCATCAGCATAAGTTATTAATAATTCTTTTAACCCTCTTGTCATGTTAGAAGTACTACTTGCGATTGGAAAGTTATACTTTCCTGAAGAGGGATATTTGATCCATTTTACAAACCCCGTCTCCGCATTAAAAGCTACATCAAATACATATGTTTCTGGTTGAGTAGAGTTCTCTGTAAAAAATTCGTATGTGATAATATAGCCAAAGACAATTGAATTTGGCTTCGCGTTCTCACCCGTATTATCTAATGAAGCATTTTCCATATTGAAATTCCAGATATATTCACTGTATTCAGGGGGAAGGAACGCATTTGGTAACTGATAACTATTAAACCAGAGGCGTTCTATGGCTGAGAGTCCCGATTCAAGCCTACCTAGAGTATTATTTACATACAGAGGGACGATCAAGAAGTTGAAGAATGTCTCATACATTGAAAAGTTGAGTTTTCTTCCTCCGATTGTAGTTACAAGTCCTGTATAGTTAATCGGACCACTTATTCCTATATCCGAGGTTTCATCAGGATCAGTTCGCCATTCGAGGGTGATATATCCCCCTTCTTCGAGAATCAGATGGTTTGCCCATTCCCACTTCCAGGAGGGCTGATCTTCCTCTGTTCTTACTTTTTCGATCATCCATTGAAACTTTGCTCCCTCTTTCACACTGGAATGATATTTTACCTCCACTACAGTGATTCCATAAGCCCCAATGGAGTGTTGAAATACTAAGAGAATTAGAGAGAATCCAATTACTCCTTTTCTCAGTTTTGACCCTGTCATGTGTTTCGAGGAGAGCTTCTACTAGGTAAGCTTCATATGACTTTAGATACGAAATTCAGTTCGGATCAGTTTTTACTTGCTTTTATAAGATTAAGAGCTTCTGAAATATAATCTTTAAGTTGAATCTTATCTAGTCGTTCCACCAGTGATGCATTCCGATGGAAGAGCTCTTTTAATTTATCAAATTCATGACGGAGATGTTCCTGTTCTTTTAACACATTGGCAGCCAATAATTCCAATCCACTTTCTTGAGCAGTAACTTTTGCTTGATTGAGTAATGTGTTTGCTTGTTGGGCGTTCCCTTCAACTAATGTGAACTTAGCTTGCAGTAAAAGTGATTGTACAATTAACGGTGTTGCATTTTCTTTAAGAGCGAATTCATGAATCCTCGTAAGTAATGATTTAACTTGTTCCTGTACTTCTTCCTCTCCGAACAATTTCACCTC
>JBHLPG010000371.1:0-3860 GCA_048939725.1 Promethearchaeota archaeon
AGTTCTACTATCACACAGTCTGATACAACGATACTTTCTGAGTCAGATGGATTTTCTACTGAAAAAACAATTTCCGAATCTTCAGGAATGGCCTTTCTATACCCTAGTTTAGCTTTAATTACAATGATCATCTCTATTAGAAGGAAGAAAGGATATTAAAAATAGGACTATCCAATCAAATCTTAATAACGTAAATCCCTATCTTATGTCAACCTTATTTCAATAGGGATGTGCATTTTTTGGAACTTCTTTCTTGGAATGTTAATGGCATTAGAGCCTGCATCAATAAAGGCTTTATTGAATGGGTTAAACAACGAAATCCGGAAATTTTATGTCTTCAAGAAACCAAAGCACAACCCAATCAGATATCCTTTTCATTTGACCTTCCAAATTACCATATTTATTGGAGTTCGGCATTAAAGAAAGGATACAGTGGTGTCGCGACTTTTTCTAACATCAAACCAATTTCAGTCTCCCAAAAACTTGGAAAAAAAGAGTTAGATGAGGAGGGGAGATTCTTACAATTGGAATTCAACGATTTCTATTTAATCAATTTGTATTTTCCTAATGCTCAACGGGAATTAAAACGACTGGATTACAAATTACGATTCAATCAAGCACTTCTTTCTTATCTAAATGAGTTAAAAAAGAAAGGAAAGGGGATAATTCTTTGTGGAGACTTTAATGTCGCCCACAAGGAGATTGACCTTAAGAATCCGAAAGAGAATCAAAATAATGCAGGATTCTCCCCTAAGGAGCGCATATTCTTTTCTGAACTATTAGAACATGGTTTTATTGACACATTCAGAGAATTCAACCAATCTCCAGATCAGTACACATGGTGGACTTATCGTTACAATGCTCGATCGAGAAACATCGGATGGCGGATTGACTACTTTGTTATTAATCAAGAATTTAGGGATAGATTGAAATCAGCTTTTATCTTAAAAGAAGTTATGGGATCAGATCATGTACCAGTAGGAATAATCTTAGAAGAAGACCGTTAATCAATCAATAAACCATATCTTTTCGATTTAATGGACATCATAAGAGTAAAACCTTAAAAGTATCAAAAACCATATCCCTTCATACTCAGAAAGGTTTTCTGAAAGGGATAGTAAAATTGGCCCGTACAGAAGGAGGAAGCTGTCAATTCTGTAATCACCCTTTACAAATTCAAAGGGACGCTAATGGTAAAAAAAACTTTATTTGTACAAATAATAAATGCCCAGCTCAGCGGTTAACACATATTGAAACTCGATTAGAAGTTATTGAGAAATTATTGGAAATCAAACACTCTGCTAAAGAAGAAATCATTAGTATAACACCTGAAGTTCCAATTATCCCTGAAGCTGAGTTGGAACCAGTTATTACCCTCATTCGAACTCTTCCTGATCTCTCCTTGGAAGAAGGTAAATTCTGTTATTATAAATTGATTGAAAAACTAGGAGGTTCAAGAGATAAACTAAATTTTCTCTTAGAACGAACAGCAAATAGTGAATATGCATCTTCTCGACTTTTGCCCAAATGGGTAATTCTTATGGCTTATTCAGGAAAAGCTTTCATGGCAGCGCAAAGAATATTAAGTGAAAGAGGGTACCTCCCGCAATCATCTATTAGTAAAAACCTTGAAATAATTATTGATCGGTCTAATTCAGTTCTTACAGGGGAACATTTTAAAATAGACCCCACCCAGTTCTATTCTCATTTATTAAATTGGGGTAATAAGGAGGGATTATCTGGAAAGACTCTTAATACTTTAAAAATGAAATTAGGGTTAATATCTCCTCTAATTGAGGAAAAGAAACCTGAAGAAACTATCACGTTACCCTTGGTTTCAACTCAAGAAATAACTCCAAGTCAAACCATTAATCAACCTCTTGAACCATATCAACCACAATTGGAAAGTTGGATTGACAGATTTCGGCCAGAAGAAGGGTGGGAATTTACTATCGGTGCCAATTGGCTGCGATGGGTAGGTATTGGTATCATTCTTTTTGCGCTTTTGTTGTTAGTGGTTTGGTCTGCTTCCCAATTGAAACTTACTGCCGATGAAATAGCACTTCTCACATTTGTCGGACTTTTTCTTTCAGGAGCATCCTTTCATTTCCTCTCATTTTACCTGTTAAGACTTAAAGAGCGGAGCCTTTATATACAACCAATCGCAATTTCCCTTGCGTTTCTATCTCTTGGAATATACTATATTGCAATATTTACTCTTCGGTTTCATCCATCAAGTCCGTTTCATGGCGTTGAAGTGTTATATCTAATTTTTTGTTTTTTATTGATTCTCATCACATGTAGTACTGGTTGGGTTCACGATTCGAGCATACTCTTCATAGAAGGATTTCTTTTCACCCTATGGTTTTTTTGGCATGTTCCTTCTCAGATATTTGTCAATGACTTAGTTTTTCCAGTTGATATTTTGTGGATTGGTTATGTTGTCAGTATAATAGTCTTTTTAGGTATTGGATATCTAAGAAAGGATATTCTTTTATCTATAGGTATTCAATTAATGTCTCTTTCTCTTATATTCCTTCCCAACTCTTCTATTATTTTTTCAACTCATTCTATTGTTGAAGAAATTCCAGATATTAATACCACAATCATTCTGTTATTTATCATCAGCTTAGTTAATTGGGTTATTGCATTTAGGTTTCCTTTAAACGCTCCATCTCAATTCTACGAAATCATAAATAGATACCATCTCTCAATCTCCTCAATTACTCCAATATTGGCTAGTTTTTTCCTATTGACATTTAAGATGATTAGTGGGATTGTATTCATTCCATATCTTGTTATTTTCACAACCCTCTTCCTTGGTCTCTCTTGTTTCCAGAAAGATCTTGGAGTTTCATTTTCATTAGTCTTTCTTATCCAATTGTTATGGGTTATTTCTGTTGGTTTTATGGACGATATTACCTTTTATGAATCTATTCCAGAGATAAACGGTACTCTCGTCATATTATTATTCCTGACTTTTAGCTTTTGGTTAATTGCCTACAAATTTCCTTCTGATCAAATTGAAACTCGCTTTTGGAACTTAATTGATCGTAAACATCTATCAGTTACTGCAATAGGCCCGATTTTTATTAGTTTCATACTGTCTAGGTTTAATTATATAGTAAGTGATATTTTCATAATCTATTTAGTTCTTTTTTGCATTCTTTGGAGTACCAATAGAAGCTTCACCTTTAATATATCTGATGTCCCTTTGAAGAATATTTCCTTGTTTGATATTGTCATCTATTCCTCTGCTTTACTTTTTTTAATTACATTAATTCTTGACACAAGTGAGAATTCATTTGGTGTGATTCTGGGTTTTTTGGCCTTCCCACTGCTCATAATTTTTAACCAAAACCTTTCAAATATGTCTTTTCGCCAACAAGAAGTTCGAGAAATTTACGCTGTTATTAACTGTTTTTTTGTAGCCATTATCTTTTTATTTATGGCTTGGAAAGAGAAATTCTCTCAGCTTGGAGTTTGGTTTTCTTCCAATCTGCTAGATTGGGGACTAACTCTTGATTTTCTAACCTTAAATTTTGGGCATACTTGGGCATTTATGAGTTTCATTTGGACGATTATTCTCACAATGATTAGTATCAGGATGTTTCAAACTCATATTATTCAATCTTTGCCGAAATTTATTCATGTTTTATCCTCTCCCTTGGTACTATTTGTTTATATCGAAATTTTAAATAGAACTAATCCAATTCTGCTGGTATTTGTTTTAGTGGGTTACATTAACTTAATTATCCTTTGGTTTCTATTTACTTCAAAAGATGAAGCAGGACGTATTGACCTTCTGATGTTTATTCCAAGCATCGCGTTACTTCAGATATTGGGAAATACGGTGTTTA
>JBHLPG010000078.1:0-5549 GCA_048939725.1 Promethearchaeota archaeon
AGTCGATGAGGCATATGTTGTGTATGGTGTATACGATTTGGTAGCAAAAATATCAGCAGACTCAATGAAAGAGTTAAAAGATGTTGTAATTAACCAAATTCGACAAGCCGTGGGAGTTCGATCGACCCTAACGATGGTCATTGTTAGAGAATGAAATTTTTATTTTTCTAGGAGTAAAAATACTCCTCAAAAAAAAGGATATTAATATGAACAAGTTATAAAGTTCATATGAACGTTCATATATTATTTAGGTAAAATAATGTGGCCAAATCATGTCTAATCCCCAGGCTCCTTGGTTTCAGATGAGTTCGGATCAAAAAAGAGAGGAAATTGCAAAAAGACGCCGTAATAATGAATCTTTTGCTCAAATAGCAAAAGAGTTAATTGGAAGCCCTAAAAACAAATCGACTGTCTGGACTTGGGCGAAACGTAACCTTTCAGAGGCAGATATTTATCCTCGAATGGCTAGCCTCCCAATTGAACCTTATGGTGCCTTTAGTGATGTTGAACAATGGGTAATGTTCGATATTATGTCATCTTTATTCCCACGTCTTGATGCGATGTCTGAACATCTATTAATTGAGATTCAAAAAATCCATGCAGAGCAAAAAGAGAAATTCAAGACGACTGCAGGTTTCCTAGATGATCTAGAAGACAGAATTATGGGAGCTATTGGTCGAGTTTCTAGATCGATACCAATGACCCTCCCCTCATCCGCTCCGCCCCCTGTTCCTAGGAGAAGCGGTTCTGGGGCCCCACCACCTCCACCACCACCTCCAGGATCTACATTACCTGTCCAAAACGGCGTTCCACCTGGGTCAATGGGCAAATTACGGACTGATTTCGAGGATATGACTATGGAAGAAATTACAGCTCTTCCACAAGAATTTTTAGAAGCATTAACTCCTTCCGATCGAACTAGGCTCCAAGAACGTGTGAAAGAGCTGAAAAAAATAGAGAAAATGACTCCTGAAGAACGTGAAATATATTTAAAGAAAAAATCAGAAGAAAAAGAACGAGCAGAAGCTGCAGAGGGGCTGGGAGGTTCATTAACAGCTATGTTAGATGATTCTGACTCCCTCTTCGCACGAATGCGGCAAGCTGCGGATGATTCTCAAGTCTCTGGAACGGGAACTTTTGGAAAGTTTACTACCGAATATATTTACTTCTATTGTTTTGCTTGTGGAAAAATGAATAGAGCTGAGGAACAAGAAGCCATTACTAATTGTGTTCATTGTAAAGCAGGACCAGATCAACTCGTTCAAGATGCAAAAAAGTCAGACTATTCTTACTGGGAGTGTTTATCAGCCAAAAACCGTGAACCTGTGGATCTGAATTATACTCGTGGCAAACAAATTGTCGTCAAATCACGCTGGAAAGTACCAGCTGGAGAGAAACTAAGTAGTGATATGTGTCCACCCAAAGATGCTCGCGATATTACAAGTTCAGTTTTAGTCAAAACTGATCCAGATAAACAATTCTCACACTACATAACATTACTACGTATGTACACCCAACTCAATCTTCAAGGGGATTTAAAAACTCATTTACAGGACTTATCTGATGAAATACAAAAATTACCAGATATCCTCTCCAGAGAAGCGGCTATTCATCAAGTAACAGTTATTATGGATAAGGTGAAGTTTCTTCTGGATTGGTTGGGAAGTAGAGAGATAATACAAGCTGTTCCTAATTCAAAAGAGGTACAAATCCAAATCAACAATCTAATCCAAGATCTGAAGTTATTAAGAGATCCTGAATCTCCACAAGAATTGAAGAAAACGAGTGAAGTAGGGCAAATAAGCAGTAAAATCGATCAGATTTTAAACAGATTTACTTCAATGTTCCTAAGATTGGAATCAGAGTTATTAGCGCCATCACGTTGGAAGTGTAGTGAATGTAAGAATATCTTCGAGGTGAAAGACCGGTTCAATATCCCTGAACTTTGTGGGGCTTGTGGAAAAATCATTACGAAATTAGAACCTGTAGATTGAGCGAAACCTAGGGTGTTGCCCGATTTATCAACCGTGGATATAAACAGGCTTCTCGAATGTGATCCAAGTTCAATAATCCCTGAATCTGCCGTTCTAACCCTAAACCAAATCCTGAATGCGGAACAGTTCCATATTTACGCTGATCGATGTACCAATAATAGGTTTTAGGGTCTAAATTTTCGTCTTTCATTCTTTCCAGCAAGGTATCGAGATCATCTTCCCGTTGGGAACCACCAATTATTTCACCCACATTGGGAATCAACAAATCAACCGCATTCATCACTTCTGGATTTTGTGGGTTTAGTTTCATATAGAAAGGCTTCATTCCTGTTGGAAAATACGTTAGGAAGGTTGGACAACCAATTTTATCAACTAAAGCTCTTTCCGGCCCTTCCGTGATATCATCCCCATACTCCAAGAAAGCTCCAGATTCTCCTTTTATCCCATATTCACGTAATAACGCAATTGCTTGTTCATAAGTGACTCGCTCAAATGGTTTAGATGGAATATCTAAGGAAGGATTGAATTTTTCAAGTATAGTGGTCTCTTTTGCTCTAGTGTAAACATGAATAATCATATCTTCCATGAAATCTAGTAAGTCTTCGAATTCAAACCAAGGCATTTCTGCTTCAATATGAGTATATTCTGTTAAATGTCTTCGGGTCCGGGATTTCTCTGCACGGAATGAGGGGAGTATGCAGAATACATTACCAAGACTTGCTAGGACGGTTTCCAGATATAGCTGACTTGATTGTGTGAGATATGCTTCATGTTCAAAGTACTTAAAAGCGAAAAGCGTTGATCCTCCTTCAACCTGCGTTTGAACAATAGTAGAAGGCGCTACTTCGACAAATTCTCTTTCAAAAAAGAATTCACGAAAAGCTCGTGTTACAAGATCTCTAAATCGCATGATATTTGATGCCTGCTCCCCTCGTAACACTAAATGTCGCTTATCAAGGAGTACTTGCGGCCCAGAGTCTGGGCGTATTTCATACTCTAATTCAGGTGAGGCAAACTTAATTACAGGATTAATTGCGGTGAGCTGGAGCTCAACTCCAAGATATGGCGCACGATTATCTTCTTTAACGATCCCTTCAGCTATAACAGCGGTTTCTCGAGTTAGTTGTTCAGCAACCTGAAAATTAGTGTCACCAATGGTTTTAGGTTTCACAACAGCCTGAACATATCCCGAGGGATCTCTAATGACCAGAAAGATTAGACGCCCTTGGCGACGAACATGATGAAGCCATCCACGAACATTCACACTTTCATCGATTTTTTCCTGTAGGTTTTTAATAGAGATAAATTTCACTTGATAATCTCACCGGAAAATGTTATGTTTATGGCTGCATTAATCAAATTATTAAAAGCAGATTCTTCATAAAATGAATTATGGAGAAGACTGAATGGGCTTTTTAGACCAAATAAGTCCCCAAAAAATCGCAAGGTACCCAATAATAAAGACCCCACCAAGATAAAGATGTGCTTCGCTCCAAATATTAGCAGGAAAATACAAACTTAGAATTATTAATATTAAAATTCTGAATAAGTTGAGTAAATAAATACCTATTATGCCTATTGTTCCAGATAATAATATTTGAGCACAATCAAATTTTCGATTAGTTTTTGTAACGTTTGCAAAAAAGATAAAGCTGCTTAAAAAGATAATTAATCCATAAATGCCTGAACATGAAGCAACAATTGAGATTCGGGTTAAATTATCGATTTGTATGGTAGTTGCGTCTATCAGCTTAATTTTCTCTGGAGTAAAGCCATAAATGAAAGCTGTTACGAAATTTACGGGTATTATACCAATGGTAAATAATCTAGAGTAAGATCTAATTTCATCTTTTCTTAGAGATTGAAAAATACACATTGATATGAATAACAGTAGCAAAAAGATTGAATCCCCATATTTCAGTATTAAAAAAAGGATTTTAGAAGTAAATTCAGTTAAAAATTTTGTAAAAACTGTATTTAAAATTATTTCATCAATTCGAAAAATAAAAAGAATGATAACACTTGTGAATGGATATATTACCTGTCGTTGTCTTTCTTCTAAAAGATAATATGCACAAATATAGGAAAAAAAAATAGTTTGGATCAAAATTATCCAGGCGGCTGTAAACTGTGAAATAAGAGCGTAGAGGATCCAAATGCCTAAAATTGTTTCATATAGAACAAAGGATTCATATTTTTGATGATTTGAGATTCTATTCAATAGAGATTAGTCCTATTGGTTGTATTTGAAAACCCTATTAAGAATTAAATAATGACAAGACTATTATAAAACTTAGCTATTATCTGGCAAAAGTTTGAATCCTCTTACAAATAAAAATAGCTCTTGCATTATTGAATATTATATTTAAGATCCATATAATATTGTATCCGAGTGAGCACAATGGTGCATTATAGTTGTAAAATTGTTATGCTGGGAGAAGGCTCAGTTGGGAAAACCTCTCTCATTCGTAGGTACATTCAACACACTTTTACACATGATTACATTACTACAATTGGTAGCAATTTCTTAATTAAGAAATTACAGCTTGAGGAGGGAATAAATATGACAATGCAGGTGTGGGACATATCAGGGCAGGATACATTCCGAACAATTCGCAAACAGTACTATCTCTATGCCCGTGGAGGTATAATGGTTTTTGATCTCACCAGAAAATCAACATTAAAAGAATTAAGAAAGTGGTATGAAGATTTTACCCAAAGAGTAGGAAACGTTCCTTTGATGTTATTTGGAAACAAATCTGACTTAAAAGATCAGATTGCAGTCCAATATGAAGAGGGAAAAGCGTTTGCAGATGAAATAAACGCTCCCTACTATGAAACATCTGCTCTTGATGGAACTGGTGTCGAACCTGGATTTTTCGAACTTGCTTTGAGGATAATAAACTATATCAATAAACAGCCTAAGAAATTTGGTAAGTTATAATCTATCATTTTTTCAGGAAGCTTGATTTCATTATCAACGGAAAGGAATGAGTGCTCCCCCAGCTTTCTAGCCCAACAAATTAAGTCATCTTCTTCTTATATGAATTTGGAAATGGACATTTGTAAAATAAAGAAAAATCTTTAAAACACTAGATATAAATAGTATATGTAAAAGCTATATCTTGATATATTCTTGAAAAATGGAGTAGAAAAAATTGTCTCGCCGGGATGAACCTTTATTGATCTTTACTACTAAAGTCTCTCGTTGCGCAAACGGATATCACTTGAAGATAAGGAAAAAGGATGTGGAACTCCTTAATTTAGCTGGTCAAATGGTTAAAATCAAAGTGTACAAGGTAACTACAGGGGAAGAAGAGGAGGAGGAGATAAAAGATCCATATGATGCATTGGTCTCAACATAGGATCCCTTTTATTTTTATTTTGACGCACCTTTCCCAATTTAATCCTCTGCTTTTTTCTATTTTATTGAGAGAAAAGCATACAATCTCATCCATGTGTTATTTCGGTATGTTTTTATTTGCGTCAATATTCCTCGTTTATATGAGAAGGTTTAAAATCTGGGCTTTGATTTCAAAGTCAGGTTTCGTTGAA
>JBHLPG010000078.1:5559-15574 GCA_048939725.1 Promethearchaeota archaeon
TCTATTTTAATTCATATAAAATTTGAGTTGTTTTGATTGTCGATTAATGTGAAACCTACAGGTATTGAAGGTCTTGACGAAATCTTAGGAGGAGGCATTCCTGCAGGATGGTTCGTCGCCATGCGAGGTGGAGCTGGAGTAGGAAAAACAACATTAGGTGTACAATTCCTCTTGGAAGGAATCCTACAGTATCATGAACCTGGATTATTGGTAACATTCAATGAACCGTTGTTAGCACTCCATGCGATCATGCGAAATTATGGATGGGATTTATTAAGTCTCCAACAGATGGGGGAACTCACAATTTTGGATTTCAGCTCAACTGAGATGGGGATAATGCAACAAGCGAGTCGACTTCGTGAAGCATCGTTAGATTATATTACTCAAAGAATAATTGATGCCGTTCGTAATACTGGAGTTAATCGTCTGGTAATTGACCCTCTGAATACATTCTCCCTTCTGTTTAGAGATCTTTTTGAAGTTCGAAAAGAACTCCACCGAGTCATTGGCATCCTATGGGAGGAAAAATGTACCACATTAGCCGTGTATGAATCTACTGGAGAAATTGTCCATGATACAAAATATCCTCAATTTTCTACAGAGGATTTTTTAGCTTATGGAGTTATTCATCTTCAATACATTACTGTTCACTCTGCAAGAGAAAGAGGTATTGAGATACTAAAAATGAGAGGAATGCCTCATTCCAAAAAAATTCACCCTTTTGATATCACGAATAAAGGTATTGAAATTGATGTAAAGCATCCAATAGATTTTTCAAGTATTTCATAGCCATAAGATTGAAGAAAATCAAATATTTTTTAAATATGTGACACTTATGAAAAATTGGCGGCTTTTAAACTTCTCTGAACATCGAGCCTCCATGAATATGGCAATAGATGAAGCCATATTCCGAAAATTCGAAAATATAAGCACACTTCGCTTTTACGCTTGGAAACCTAGCGCTGTTTCGATTGGGAAAAACCAAGAAATTGAAAAGGAGGTCGATATGAAATCGATTAGAAAGCTTGGTTTTGACTGCGTGAGGCGAATTTCTGGAGGAGGAGCTGTATTCCATGATGAGACTGGGGAATTAACCTATAGTATTGTCACCAAACTTCAAAATTTTAAAAAACAGACCATAGAATCAGTATATTACGAAATTTCAGAGATTATTTTTCAACCTCTCGAAAAACTTGGTTTAACATTAGATTATGGACAGATTCATTGCCCATCTGTTTTTAGTGGAGGAAAAAAAATCTCTGGTAATGCTCAAGCTCGTGATGGAGACACTGTATTACAGCATGGCACCATTCTTGTCAAATATCGTCCTGAAATAATGTACACAGTTTTAAGAGCTCGCCCTGGAAGAACACAAGAGAGTATGGTTAAATCCGTCTACCAACACATAACCACTCTAACTGATCTACTTGAGAAAGAACTTACCCCGCTGAAATTAGGGGAATACCTACTCACCTCTTTAATGAAAAACAATTCACTTCAATGCGCCATTGGTGAACTAACACCAGAAGAAAAAGAGTTAGCTTTAGAATTAGCTTCTACTAAGTATGATTCGGAAGAATGGCTATATTTGAGATGAACCAAAAACAACATTCTCAGAAAACTCATGATTTAAGAATTCTAAAATAAAATCCTTTGGGAAGCGGATTTTCCCATCTTTCTGGAATAATGAGAGCTTTTCAGCAAAAGAAGTTTCGACATAAGTCAATATAGACTCCGCAATGACACGTGTGACACCAGTATCAGAGTCTTTGTCAGTAATTATAGCACATAGAACTCCCTCCCGCTTAACCATTAAAATAGAATGATTTACTGTATTTAGTGATTGTAGACCCTCACTCGGCCCCATCATACCACTCGTGAATTGATCAAAAGCATTTAGAAGACCCGGAATCATATCAAGATCAAGATCATTTGAATTCTCATCGGTAAATAAGTGTGAGGCAATAGGAATTCCAGTAGGGAGGTATAAATAGAAGCCAAGTAATTTTATTTGACGGTTCCCGATATTATTAGCGGTTTTTCCTGCAAACCAGGACAAAGCTTCATCGAGATGTGTTCCTAATTTAATTGAAACCTCAAAAATACGAAATGAACGATTCGGGTTTTGAATGGGTAGTTCCGCTAATTTTATTTTCTCGATTATCTTTTCTAAGCCAACATGATTTAGATCTGATTTATTCGCTAGTATTAAGAGGGGAGCATTTCTATTCCACTCTAAACACTTCCAGAGCCAGTCGACTACTTCATCTAATTTTCTGTCATCACTGGAATCGATTACAAAGATTATTCCTTGGGATAGTTGGACATAATTTTTCCAGAACAGTTGCCTGAAATGTTCATGACCCCCCAAGTCAAATAGCTGAAAAATATGCCCTTTTATATCTACAACTTCAACATCTAATCCTGCTGTTGGAAGTGTTTGATGATACTTTCCAGTTTGGATTCGAAAACTCAAAGTGGTCTTTCCTGCGTTTTCCAATCCTACAATTGCTACTGGAATGCGCCTTTCGGAAGTTGTGTTCAATTGACTTCGGACTCGTCTTTCAATATAGAATATTGTTTACATAGTATTTTCACTCGTTATATATAAGATATCTTATTCGCTATTTGCCTATAATGCTTAATCAGGATATAAACACGTTTTAGAACATTAATACGTATCAGATTAAATAAAAAAGGATAATTAGAACTTCCAGCTCTCTTCCTACCAGTACAGGAAGATATATTATCGGTAAATCACCCTTGTGTCAGGTAACCTTCCACAAGATTTCTCGCTATTTCAACTAACTCTCCTTGCCTTTCTGAATTTGTTTTTGGATCAAATATTTCTATCTGAAGCGTATTTAATTCTGTAGCTAGGTGAAAGTGAATCCATTCTTTCTTCTCAGTTATTAATTTGATCCCAACAAATGTATCAATTGCAAAATAACCTTGCGGGGGATGATTCAGAGTAGATGTGAAGAAATCTAACATTTTATTTACTGGAAAAGTAATTTCTGCAATCCTTTGTGGAAAAATTTGATGTCTTCGATATAAATCGGTTGATTTAACTTGTTCTCGTGCCATTTGCGTCAATACTGTTAATGAAGCTACAATTCCATCTGATCCTGGGGCAAAAACTGGTAAAATAAACAATCCTGTATCGTTAAAACCATAAATCGCACGATTATCTAAAACATTTCTCGCTAAAGCTCCAGGTTCCCCATGTCCTGAGAATACGATATTCTTTTCTAGATGACTATAGACTGATGGATGTACTGTACTACCAACTACAACTGTTGCATGTGGGTCGGGATCATAACGAGAATGCAGATTCACCGACGCGGTCTCTTCTGCTGTACGAATTCTTCCTTGGCTATCGATGATGATAGCATGTCTAGCCTCTGCATCTAATGCTATGCCTAGATCCGCCCCAATAGTTTGGACTGTTTCCTTTAATCGAAGAAGAGACTGGGGATTTGGTAAAAATAGTGGATTTCGAGGACGATGTGCATTAAGAGTGATAACTTCACATCCAAATTCACTTAATAAATCAGGCATTATCAAAGAAATCGGACCACACGCACAATCTATAACAACCCGTAATTTCGCTTCTTCCATGGTTCCTTTGTCCTTTGTAAAAAAACTAGCAAGGGCTCGATCATAGATCTTCATTGCATCTGCAATACTGATCCAGCCAACTTCAGTGGGAGAGACTCGTCTGAAGGATCGACTTTTAGCAATCTCAACAACCTTTTCAGTCTTATTTCGGTCAAATTCTATGCCTGTTGAGTCAAAAAGCTTTATTGAAACCATTCCAGCGAGATTGTGACTCCTTGTGAACATTACTCCCGCGTCTGCGCCAAAGCGTCTAACTGAAAATTGCAAGACACTTGTAGGAACAGCATGTAAGTCAATTAATTCAATTCCACTCGCCATTAATCCCCCCGAAAAGGCACGCTTCAACATTCTGGAATCACGTCGATAGTCTCTCCCGACCATTACCACAGTATTTTGATCTAATAATGTTCCTGTGGCCCCCCCTAGTAATGCAGCCAATTCAGGAGTCAATTCCGTGTTTGAGAAGGCCATAATCCTTCCCCACTTCACGTATGACTCTTTTTCTGTTGACATCAAATCAAACCTTCTACTACTTTATTATGGTATTTTCTTTAATTACCTGATTTTTCGTTGTTATTAGAGGCATCTCGGCTCGTGTATTGGGACCAATAACCGTTCCCGAGGCTAACTTCGAATTGTTTGGAATAATTACATCATTACAAATCACTGATTCTTTGATATTCACATTACTACCAATCTTCACGTGATCCCATACAACAGAAGAATAGATTGAAGTATTTTCACCGATAATCACATCATTACCAATTACTGTCAGGGGACCAATGACACTCCCCTTTTCCACTCTTACTGCTGATCCTATTGCTGCTGGTGGTTCAATACGAACTCCTGATACAATTTCCACTTTAGGGTCATTCCACCAAACACTATTTTCTTCAAAAGATGCTTTAGGAAAATAAGGAAAAGCCCAGCGTCTTAAGACATCCCAGTTCGTGTATAAATAAGTCTGTGGGTTACCAGCATCCATCCAATAATAATTCTTGACATATCCAAAAATCCCATACTCCCTCGCTAGATAAGGAAATACATGCTTACCAAAATCCATCAAGTCCTGCAGAGTATCTAAAATATCTAACACTCCATGTTTAAATGCATAAATCCCTGTATTTACCAGATTAGATTGAAGATGTATAGTTTCTTTTTTTGAAAACGTCAAAACAGCTAACCCTAATTCTTCAGGATGAGGTTTTTCGAGAAATAGTAGGATCCTTGAATCTTGATTTAACATTATTACTCCAAAAGCTCTTGGATAAGGGATATCCTTCAGTGTGATACTTGCAATTCCCTTCTTTCTTTGGTGAAACTCCATGAAGTCACGCAGGGGCAGATTTGTTACAATATCTGCCATCGAAACAATGAATTGCTCAGTATCAACATAATTTGCGGCCTTTCTCACAGCATCTGCAGTATCTAAAGGATCAATATTGGGAAGAATAATTTCTAAATCATCAAAATGTTCTATTTGAGAAAAATATTCACGGATTTGTTCTTGAAGATAACGTGTAATTATAATTATTTTTCCATTAATTCCAGCGTTCTTCAATAATTCTAAGTTATAGTCGATCATCGGTTTATTTGCAACTGGTACCATTGGTTTGGGACAGTTTGTAGTTAGAGGTTGAAGCCTCGAACCTACTCCCCCTGCTAGCACAACAGCGCTCCAGTCATCCATTATTTTAAAGACTCCATTTTTTACAAGAATCTAAAGGAATGATATTTGTTTTGACCATTATTTATTGATTCTAATATCGCAAACTTAAATCTATTTTTCTCGAATATCGTTAAATGGTTTTTTTATCAAAAAGGAATTCTGATTTAAACTAATATAAAAAATGAAAGAATAACTTATTCCTTGAAATTTTTAGATATGGACGTAAAATTAAAGCAATTCATAAATAAAACCTAAACATTAATCATTTATATTTATTTTAATTTGAGATTAGAATTATATGTTTCTATGGAAGTAAACACGCCAATGATGTTGGCATAAACGTTCTTCACAACTAGAGCAATTGAATTTGCCTTGCTTTTTCTTATAACACACAAATTTATTACAAAGAGCCTGTTCATTGCACAAACGACAAACTTTTTCCTGCTTTTTTCCTAAAGGGCTAATAAATACTTCTTTCTTTGAAGAAATCATTGTTATTCACGGTAATTTAATTGAAAGACACAAAAGAAAGAATTAGATTCATGGAAGTATAACAAACTTCCCCCATCATTGTTCTTTTTCTCTGTTCTTACGTGTTAAGGTATCTTTTTTAATGGTTTTAAAAATTTCTAATATTCACGAAAGGTTGCAAGTTTTTATCGGTATATTCGATCAGTTCTGGAATTGGATTTCTTTCTTTGCAAATATTTACTGAAAAAACAGTTTTAAATCGTACTAGTGATAAGAAAGTACAAACCTTCTTGTGGTCGTACTGAATGGGAAATGATGAATTTAAGAAAAACAAATTTTCGGATCAGCAGACGCCATTAGATCCATCAGAATCCACTGATTCTGAGACTTCATCTATAACAAATGATCATTCGACAGAAATTCAGAAGTTACAGGACCAACTACTGCAATTACAGAACCAGCTAGCAAGATATCAAACCGAATTCCAGGCAAGAGAAAATAAGCTGGAGACGGAATTATCTGAAACTAAAATTTCATTGAGGGAAAATACTCAAACTGCAACTAGATTAATGAATGAAATTGAAGCAAAAAAAGAAGAGCTGATTAATCTTCAAGAAAAAATGAATCAGATTAAAACAGAGAGTCAAAAACAACTTCAAGAGAAATCCGAACAAATAGTTACAATGGAACTTGAAGTTCAAGAAGTGAAGAATGACCTAATTATAGCGAAAGAAAAAATACAAGAACACGAGGATAAAATGCAGAAATCTCAATCCATGATTGAGGTACTTCAAACTGAGAAAGAAGCTTATTTGAGTCAAATCGAAAAGATGCAGGAATTAATACATCAAACAGAGGAAGAAATTAAAGAGATTGAAGCTAGTCATTTGGAGGTCCAAGACCAACTTAAATTAGAAATTAAACGAATGGAAGACAGAACAGGGCAGATGCGAGAGGATTTAGCTCGTGAATCAACAGGAACATTAGCCAGAGATCGACACATACGAGTTGTTCTACAACAATCAGAATTAGGAAGAATTCTACTCTATTTAGTTGATTATTTTGAAAATACTAAGAAACAATATCTTGCTTTAGATACTCTATCCAACGAGATAGGAGTTCCTCCTATTATTTGCCGCACACATCTCCGACATCTTCACGAACTAGCTGTATGTGAATTTAATGAGGTTACGAGAGAGATCAGATTAATTAAAAGAGCAAAATAATGTCCAAGCTTGGAAGTAGAAAATTACTTCTTATAGGATTTTAAATGGATTGAAAAGACACCATTATTCCCTACAATGACTGGAGAGGAGGTATTTTTATCAAGTTCAGTAGATAGAAGTTTTTCTACATTTATATTATATCTACCAACTTCTAACTCTTGTACAGTCAAAAAGTTCAATTTTTCAGCTTTTTTGTCATCATTCCTCGCTTTTTTATTTGGAAAAATTGTATTATCTTGTGTTCTAATGATACGAAACAGACGATGACCACAAGAGCATCCGCGAAAGAGTTCTTCAGCTTTTATGGGAGTTCGTTGACACAAAGCACATTGGTACCGATTTAAATTGATATCTCCTGCAGCTAGACTCATCCTACCTCAAAACCTATACAAGAGCCACTGATAAATGATCATAATCATGAGGAGCGATAACAGTCATTTTAATGTCTTTATTTCGAGAAAATATACTAGTGCTGGGGCCACGAAGTGGAGTAGGGGTGATAATCTTATACCCTAAAAAAGTTTCATGATCTATTTGACTCATCGCTTCTTCAATCAAAATAGCCTCTTCATTAGGATTGAGGCCTCCTTCAAATACAACAACTCTATCTCGTCTTAGCTTTGAGATTATGAAATCGCATTTCTGTGTTGAGTTCATTTTCTTCGTTGTATTTTCAGTAACAAAATCTATTTTTAGTTCCATTTTTGAACTCACCTACATACTGGCTATAGAAAGAATACTACCGTAAAGCTCATTCATCCCACTACCTTCTTTAGCAGAAATTGGGATTATGGGACTTTGGAAAGTTTCTTCTACAAGGCTTGTATCAGCTTCAGGTAAATCAGTCTTGTTTGCAGCTACAATTAGTGGAATATTCCTTGCTTCTAAATTTCCAAGTACTGTCCAGTTAATCTGATCAAAGGGGGCTCTAGCAGCATCAACGACCACGATTGCGGCATCAAGCTTGTCAAGTGATTGAATAGCTTTTATTACACCCCTCGTTGCTTCTTTGGCACGTTCTATACTTTCCTGTCGGGAGAGCCCAAAGGATTGAAATTCCCGATAATCAACTGAAGTCGCGATACCTGGTGTATCAACAACTGTCAAATCAAGTGATCCATTATGGTCTGAGACCGTACAATGTTCTAAAGCGACAACATCACGTGTTTCGTGAGGAATAGGACTAACTTCTCCAAGGGGTGTTCCATTTCCACATTCACTGGAAATTCTATTTGCTAATGTTGTTTTTCCAGCATTGGGGGCGCCTAAAATACCAATTGTCAGTTTAGATTTTCGACTTCGCGCAAAGATCCGCGAAAGTATACTCATGAGTTTTTTACCTCCAGTCAAACAGTCTAATATTGAATTGCTAGGTTATACTCTACATACATTTCTCATTTGATATTGCCCCATGTTATGCAAATAATACTTAGTGTGAAACCAAAAACCACACACCCCAAAAAAAGTAATAATCCTATGGAGAAGTTAGCTGGTCTAATTCGTAATCCAAGGGATTAGGATAAATAAATTTATGCAAACTAGCAGAAATTATTCTTAGAAGAGCGATTAATATCAGCATTATAAAGAGGACCGTATTGAAATCAGGGCTATTATAATCGATCCCTGTGAGTCTTAACCAAATATCCATAACAAAGCCAGCAGATAGTGATCCAGCAAAAGCACTAAATCCTCCAGCTGTTAACAAAATGGAATAATATCTACCTTTGGTTTCCTCTGTAGAACAATCCAAGGAATAGGTTGCTACGCTAGTGTCTTCAGCTCCAAAAGCAAATCCACCAAGAATATTAGCTATCACTAAAAACCATGCATTACCAGTCACGAGGCCAATTGCATACCCTAGAGGGACTATTGTATATCCCATTCTGGAAAACAATATGACAATTTTTTTGTTAAAAACCTCATCTGCAAGACGTCCTCCAATGTTTTGACCTAATCCACGGGGTATATTAAACATCACCCATATTAAAGCTACCATTAACCAAGAATCAGCAACTCTCAAGGTGACAAAAGGAAATATTGGCCAAGCTGTTGACATCGCAAATGAGAAAAAAGTGCTAATGGGCAAAAATCGTCTAAAGGGCTTGTTCCTCTGAACTAATACCTTTAAGGATGGATGAAACTCCTCATCAATCACAACTCTATTCCTTGCATCATACTTTTCAACCAAAAAATAGGAAACGCAAATTGTAATCAGAAAAATTAAGGCTCCTGAAAAAAATGGGATGAAAAAGACTGGTTTGCTTAAAGCATAATCTTCTGGTAATTTGGGAAAAGGGAATGAACTTAATTCCATTAAGATCCCCAAACTTAGAATTAAGAATACGGAACTCATAGTTCCAATAGAATTTATTCTGCCAACAAAGGAGGCACGAATCTCTTCTGATGAATAATCCCCCAAAAAGGCATTCCATGCGGGAATAATACTAAATCCAATACTTGTCATCAATAATGAGATTATCACTAGCTCCATAGGATTTCTAACAAAGGGGGATATTAAACAGGTTAGTGCGAGGGTTAAGAGACCAATTGTTATAACAAGTTTCCTTCCTCGGAGATCAGATAACCAGCCCCATATTCCTTGAAAGATGTTGGCTCCTAAATTCCTTACTGAAGTTAATATAGATTGCTCTAAGGGGGTTGCTCCAAGTACTATTCCAAAATATGACAAGTAGACAAAAATAGACGATCTACCAGCTGCATAACCTATACTTGTTCCCCATATGGGAATTTTTTCCCTTAAGCTGCTCTCTGTGACGGAAGAAGAGGTTTTATCATCATTATGATTTTTAAGATTCACAATATTCTCATCTTCAGTCATTGAACTATTGCCTCAAGGAAATGTCATAAGACAATATAAAAAAGAAAAATATTCTTATTTCAGGTAATTCGTTGAGGATAGATGAAATTTTCCTCTAATTTATAATTACTTGCAAAGATCAAACAAGAAAAAAAAAAGGGGAAGAGAGGAAGGTGGAATGATGACTACTTTCTACCAGCTTTTGTTTTT
>JBHLPG010000372.1:0-3828 GCA_048939725.1 Promethearchaeota archaeon
AGGAGGCGAGGCCCTCGGGCGCATGGCGCGCGAGCTGCTCCACCACGGTGCCGGTGAGGCTGAAAGCCACCCGGAAGCCGGCTACTACTATCGTTCGGACCATTTTAGCTTCGCCAGAGTCGGAGTTCCTGCATTCTCCATCGATGCCGGCAACGAATATGTGGGAAAGCCAAAAGAATTTGAGAAAGGTTTGGAGGCATATTATAGAAGAGACTTTGCAAAAGCAGTAGAATACTTTGAAAAAGCACGTCAGAAAAAACCTGATGATGTGGGCATTCTTAGAAGTCTTGGATTTACTCAGCAATTATTGGGTAACTACTCGCGAGCACATGAGATTTTGTTAAAAGCTTTTGAGTTGCACCCAAATGATTCTGATGCGGTTCTTTTTCTTGCGGACTCATATCTCTACATGGGCGACCCTTCAAGGGCTGTTGAATATGCTGAAAAGGGTCTACAGTTAAGTCCAAAAGAGCCGGCTAGTTGGACCTCTGCAGCACGCATTCATCTTTGGTGTGGTAATGAGGAACAGGGTATTCAATATGCTGAAAAAGCTATTGAGTTAGATCCAAAGAATAAGAGCTATACATTTAACATACTTATCGATGTAGGCGAGTTTTATATTAAACGGAGAGAATATAATAAAGCTATTGGTGTTTTCAATCGACTTCTGACATTGGATAAACACAGCCTAATGGCATTATTCATGCTGGGCTGGATTTATCTTATCACTGAAGACACCACTAACAGAATACAGGCGGCTGAAAACCTCATTAAATTGAGTAAGAAGTCAAAAAAACATGATGATGATACAAAAATCGCCTTCAAGAGTTTTGGGTTTTACCTGAAAGGTGATTTTGAAATGGCGGTAAAGGAAGCAAAGAAATCGTTAAGACCAAAGGAAATCTCCTATTATGGTTGGATAGCGCTTGCACTCGCTTATTATGGAAAAGGGGAATTTACACAGTCATATGAGGCATTCTTAAGGGCACAACAGTTACAAGCGTTCGATCCTGTCAATGAACCATTCTTTATTGGCATTTTTGAAGCAGTCAAACAACATCGTTAATAAAGTTGAACAAGATATAACAGTCAAAAGACGTGACTTAAAATGGGAAAGCCAAAGGAATTTGAAAAAGGTATTGCAGAGACCTATATCAGAGATTGGAGGAAAGCGCTGGAATATTTTGAAAAAGCAAATCAGAAAAAACCTGGTGATGAGGAAATTCTGACATGGATCGGTTATACTCATCAGAACTTAGGGAATTATCACGAAGCTCAAGAAATCCTTCTAAGAACCTTTAAACAGAATCCACAAAGCAAAGATATCCTATTCTTTCTTTCAATGTCGTTTCTCTATTTAGGAGATATTGCTAAAGCAATTGATTATGCTGAAAAACTCGTACAACAAGACTCAAAGGATCCAAGCACCTGGGCTCTTGCTGCACGCGTCTATCTCCTCACTGATGATGAGGAAATGGGCATTCAATACGGCGAAAAAGCCTTAAAGTTAGATCCGAAGAACAAAACGTCCGCATTTTATGTTTTTTTTGACAGGGGAAATTTCTACCTCAACAAGGGACAGTATGTCAAGGCAATAGAGTCCTACAACAACTTCCTTGAGAAAGATAGCAAGAACGCTGGAGCATTAGTATGTCTGGGCTGGGTGTATTATCTCAATGAAGATGCTATCAACAGAATTCAGGTGGCGGAAGATCTCATAAAACAAAGCAAAAAATCAAGAACTCTTACAAAGGAATCAAAAATTGCGTTCACCAGTTTAGGGTATTATTTAAAGGGAGATCTCGAAAATGCGCTGAAAGAGGCACAACAGGCTGTAAAATCAAATGAAAGGTGCTATGATGCATTAATAGCACTTGCGGTTGCCTACTATGGAAAAGGTGACTATAAACAATCATATGAGGCGTTTATAAGGGCACAACAGTTACAAGCCTTCGATCCCATCGATAAGCCGTTCTTTATCGGCGTCTTTGAAGCGGTCAAACAGCATCATGAAAAAAGTAGTTAATAAACATCTTAAAGTGGTAATTCGAAATGGGGAAGGAAAAGGGCATTCTTTTAATAATCGCAGGTATTGCGTTCTTTATAGCAGGCATTTTTACATACGTATCTTGGTTAGTCGGAATTCTGATGATTATCTGGGGGATCTTGGAACTTAAACGAGAAGAAGAACCAGAGCGGGAAGTGACCAATGAAGAACTAATGCGGAAAAAGGATAAGCGATTAGAATTCCTGAGAATTTCATTTCTGGTACAGATCGTGGTATTTCTCGCTACGCTGCCTCTTTTTAGCGAAGTCGAGCCCTTGTTACTTATGTTTATCATCGTCTTTGATTCTGTAACCGCAATCTTATTATTGAAAGCCCTTGTCGACGATCCAGTGTGGCCAAGAGTTGTTAGTTTATTCCCTATCACACATATCTTTTTCGTTTTCGTTCTGATCTTCTATTATTTTCCAGATGCTTACATCATCATGATAATGCTTCTTATCAGTATAACAACTATAATTGCAACTTTTTATCATGGAGAATTTATCACATTTCTCTCAACAAACTTGCGGAGAATAATACCTTCAAGAAATAACCTAACCGTCTCCCAGCCCGTCGATAACAAGTCTCTGCACTTGAATCACAGTATAAACACAAACACTTCGGATAAGGTTATCTATTGCATCTTCTGTGGAACAAAAAATCTTTTGTCATCTTCTTACTGCAAACAATGCGGAAAACAAATGGTCAAATGATTATTATCTGAGTATTTTAATTTGTTCATGTCATTCTTCTACTTATACGGCTATAGATTTGTCTTTTTGGTTATCTTTTTCATTGCTAATGCATCTAATTGCTTGTTAGGATGGCATGGCCGGATTAAATCTTGAAACCTAAGCATTTGATTTCGTCCATATACGTGCAGTTCATAATATGGTTTAGCATTAGGTTTCAATTGGTATGGTCCTAATACATCACTGCATTTGAAACCTTCTTGACTTAAGATATCGCGAAGATTTTCTAGTACAAGTTGATCTGCTTGTCCAAACCTTACTCGATAATCAGAATTATCTGGTTTTATATAGTAGAAACCATCTGCATCGAAAAAGCCTCTTATGAAGGCATGTCGCACTGCTTTATCACCATTAATAATCCAAAGAGGAATACTGCGCTGGTTTTTATCCTTAAAAGATCCAATGGCTTCTTTCATCTCAAAATATACAGCTTTCGATGTAACTTCATAGTAGTAGACATCTTTGCGATTGTCATGGTAATAGTGGCCTTGTTTGTCGAAAAGTTGAAACACACAGGGTTCGATACAATGTGTAAGATATTGCTTTGATTTTTGATAGAAGGTCACACGATAGATATAATGTTGTGGGTTATAATAAATAGATCCATCTGCTAAAGCGCCTACAAGGTATGCTAGAATATCTTGATGACGTTTGATAGATTTACTCTCTTTTTTTTCCAATTTGGTTTTCATGAGAGTGTACCGTCCTCCATAACTTGTCAAAAAAATAATATCACAGATACTGTAACCTTGCATGAAATAATGATCAAAGAGAGTATATAAGGATCTGACAAAATGGATTTACCTTATAAGATAGTTAAATTTTGGACTAAATGCCTTTTATGACATTGTCATACTATAGATCCAAAAAAATAAGGGAGTTAAACTCCCCGTTTCGTAGAAGGACTTATACATACAATGAAACACCATAGATTCGCCATTACGCTACATAAGTTTTGCATGGACCGGGGTTCTGTCTGAACACTTGGACGTTTAGTGGCTGCAGGCTGAGTGCCTCGGCCCAACAACA
>JBHLPG010000079.1:0-15551 GCA_048939725.1 Promethearchaeota archaeon
CATACGTCGGACAAAATCTTTGATATTGATGACTTTAACAATATAAATGAAAACAATTTGCTAGAAATTCTTGAGGATATCATCCGAAAGTATCTAGAAGAACATCGTGAGAATTATCAGTATCATTTTGCTGTCAATCAGGCGATACTCTCCCATAAAGAACTTTTCAAGGATTATGCGGACAACATCAATCAATTATTTGAGATTATTGCAGAAGAGATTCAAGAAACCAATGAATTTTTCAAGATTGCACCCAAAAAATCGTTAATTAAAACATTATTACTTGTTTTTAATACCTTAGAAGCGTTTATACACCGTCATTTGTTTATTACTCCCATATTTCCTACTGATGCGGAGTTAATCCAATTTTTAAAGAAAGTACTTTTAATGACTATTACAACTAATTAAAGTAAAAATTTATCTCGAAAAAAGGAAAGGAGGAAATATCTTAAACAAATCGCCCAGAGGACATTTTGTGAGTCATATCGGCATATTTCTTGAGCTCTTCGTTATGGGTGACCACTAAGATCGATGTGTCTCGTTTGGTAAAGCTCTTAAGGAGCCTCATTACTGAAGCAGCATTGTCCAGGTCAAGATTTCCTGTGGGTTCATCTGCAAAGATGATTCGTGGCTTTCCTACCAATGCTCGGGCAATACCTATTCGTTGTTGTTCTCCTCCGCTCAGCTCAGATGGATAGTTATCTGCTTTATCCCAAAGTCCTACCTGCTTGAGTAAGGAGATTGCACGCGTCCTTATTTCTTTGCTTTTGATTTTTAGCGGATAAAGAGGCGATTCAATATTCTCCAGAGCAGTCATTATGGGAATTAACTCCCAATTCTGAAATATGAATCCAACATTCCCTCTTCGGAAGTATGATAGCTTATCCTCATCCCAATCAGCGATATTTTCGTCCTCGTAAAGCACTTTTCCTGAGGTGGGTCTGTCTAATCCTGATAGAATATTTAAGAGGGTCGATTTTCCTGATCCTGATGGTCCTGTACACATTACCATTTTACCTTTAGGAATTTGGATATCAATATCATTGACTGCGATAACAACTTCCTTTTTTCCTCGGATGTACTCTTTAGTAAGGTTTTTAGCTTCAATTAATACATTACTCATCTATCACACCTCATTTCTGCCTAAAGATTTCAATGGGTCGTACACCTAAAATTCTGAACGTTATTATGAAGAATCCAGGAATAGAAGAGATTACTACAGCAAGGAAGGATAGAATTGCCGTCATGGATGGAATGATAAAAGGAAAATTAACTGAAATGGTAACGAACTGAAAGAAATATGTCCCTGGACTGGTTAACCAAAGGTAAGCCTGAATTGTTATCAATCCTAAGAAATATCCTGTAAGGGCAACTACGAGGATTTCAGCTAAAACAACTATTCTCACGTCCCAATTATTATATCCCATTGCTTTTAGTACAGCTACCTCTCGTCTACGAAACCTCGTTATCAGATACGAATATAATGTACTCACCATAAACGTTCCGAATAACCCAGAGAGTAATGAGAGAAATAACATATTCCTTTGTGCATCTTTGTCTATTTTTGAGGTAAAAATAGGACTTCTATATTCATTTCCAAGATTAAGACTTGCTGCAATACTATCAACATTATTATATGTTCCCCCTGAAAAGACATCACCACTAGCTATTATTGAAATGGAATGAACATAAATCTGATTATCATTATAAGCAAGATTTTCTTCTTTAACTAGTGTTTCAAAGGCCGCTTCTGGGATAAAGATCCATTCCCTACCAGACGCAAGATTTGAAGGTGCACTAGGTTTAGTATAAATGCCAGAAACTCTTAATTCGAACGGACTTGCCTTACTTCTTCCGATCTTAAATCTTGTACCCACAACAGGCTTTGTAAATATTTTAACGGCACCCTCTTCATCATAAAGACTTAACAGTAATTCATCAGAGATTAATGCTTCCATATCCTTTGAAGGAAAACTCCCAGAAACTAGATCATTAGGCTTTATCTCTGAAAAACCCCAATGATATTTTGTATTAATACTACAGATCGTTAAATTATCTCCAAATTCTACATATCTATAATATATTATTGCCTCGGAACCAGGAATAGTTGGACCAATATCATCTTGAGCAGTACTATAATCTACATTACCTAAAGTACTTACTTCAACCACTACGCCTCGATGCACTAATAATCCTTCGCGTGAAAAATTCTCAAAATTAAACAATAGCATAATTGTCGCTAAGCTTAGGATCCCAAACACAACTACGAAAGGAAAAAAACGTCTTCTTGATCGTGTACTGAAGACTATTGATTTCCTTAAGATTTTGAATATTCCCATACTAATGTAGCTCCACTAGGTTTCTTTCAGTAAATGTATTTCTGCTCATGCCAGTATTAATTCTATTAAATGAATTTATGCCTTTAAGAATGATTTAAAGGGCAAACGTATTAACATGATACTTTTAATCGTCAATATAATAGATATTAGGATGTTACTTAAAAGTAATCTTTTGTATGTTACTTAAAAGTAATCTTTTATATGAAAAATTACATTCTTATGACATTAAACTTCCTTTTTATACGACAAATCTTACCAATACGCCTACCCTTTTATGAAAAAGCCACATTTGTAAGAAGATTAAGAAACCCCCTTTGACCAATTTTAGCGGTCTAATTTTATAAAAGAGAGGCTTCATACTGTACTCTATAGTCAGTCAGTAATTGTATAAATGCAATCATTTACATATAAGAATAAACATTATTTTGTTTCAAGTTCATCTCTTTTTCTGGTTTAATGGGTCTTTAAGCTCCGTAATTACTTTATAATCTCATTTATCACCTACTGAAATCATTTCAAAAACGAAAATTTATATCACAATATCTAAATTAAGGATAAATTCACCCTAATAGTACCAAGTGAGGAAATCTCTTAATATTTATTTCAGATAATTCACCAGCAAACCAAAAATTCCCAGGGAAAAGAAAGCTATGGAAGTATTCTCCCAAATAGACCCCCGATGGCGTTCAATAGAAGAATGGGTACGTACACATTCCGAGTTTGTCAGCTTAAGCATTATGATCATTATTGGATGGATTATTCGCGTGGTATTAGCTGTAAACACAGGAGGGATGGTGCACCCTGATGAAATCTATCAATCCCTTGAAATTGCCCATGAGATGAAATATGGATATGGTTATAAACCGTGGGAATTCCAAATCCCAGAAACTCCTGATGATGATGGTGCTGCACGATCATATCTCTTTCCTTTGTTATACTATTATATCTTTGAACTTTGTGAGCTATTTAGTATCCCCTACCAAATGAATGGAACGCTACTGGTCGTGAGGCTTTTCAGTGCTACTTATTGTACGCTCCTCATCCCTATAATCTATTTTTTTAGCAAAGAATTGCTACCTCGGCAAAAACCTCCTCATCTAATCTCTCTTTTTTCTGCCTTTTTGATCACTTTTTGGTTCCAATTCCCTTTTTTTGGTGTCCGAACTCTCACAAACTCCTTCGTCACGCCAATTATCTTTGGTGCACTATATCTCCATTTACGTACTACCAAGAAAAAAGAGGAGTTTTCTCTCTTTAAGATCTCTATTTTTGAATTTATCACAGGTGTGTTACTTGCGCTTGCCTGTGCTTTACGGGTAGATTCAATTGTCTTTTTTGCACCATTTTTCCTTTTACGTCATCAAAATAATTTGAAAATGCTATTTCAATATTTTACTCTGGCTATTGGGTTTGGTGTGATGTTTTTCATCCAGGGTTTAACGGATTTACATTTCTTTGGGGTGTTCTTAGCCTCTCCGATTAATTGGTATCAATATAACATTGTGGAGGGAAAAAGCTCGATTTACGGGGTTTCTCCGTTTGATTATTATTTCAAAAGTATCCTATCCCTCCCGTTCTATTCTGTTAACGCCTTATTACTCGTTGGAATGCTGATCTTCAGGATTCAAACGGTGCTCCATAAATTTTCAGGGAAAGTCCATGATCAATGGCTTTTTGCGACTTTAGAGCTCCTCATATGGAGTTTAATGTCTTTAATTGTTGTATCTCTCGTTGAGCATAAAGAGCTGCGTTTTCTTTGTTCTCTTTTTCCCCTACTGATGATGTTATTTGCAGTTGCGATGAAAGAATATTTAATGATCATTGATGACACATACCACTACCTCCATGAAAATGTGCTCCCTAAAATTAATGTTATTCGAAACCACAGTCAAGAAGAATTAGCGTTAATTCAACTGGGGCTACTCTTTCTGGCAAGCTTATTTGCGGTAAATGAAAGTATCCGAAGTAGTAGTACCGTTGATTGGGCGTTCTTCCATGATGTAAATAGAGCTTTAGAATGGGTAGGGGATCAAGAGAATTCGACGGGGGTAGTAGTCTTTTCCCAGTGGTTCTATACGGGTGGATGGTCTTACCTTCACAAAAATATCTCCATGCATTTTTATAATGAACCTGGAGAACAACCCTTTAACTGGCGTAATGTATGGCAGAGAGATTTTTTAACCCACCAGATAACAGAGTTTAATTATTTGGTTTCACCTCGCTATCAGTATTGGCGAGCGGAACATGATTACAATGTTTCCCTTCAAGAAGAACTCAACATAACCTTTACTTTAATCAAAACTGTCG
The DNA here is from genome assembly GCA_048939725.1 of Promethearchaeota archaeon. Taxonomy (GTDB): domain Archaea; phylum Asgardarchaeota; class Heimdallarchaeia; order Hodarchaeales; family Hodarchaeaceae; genus Hodarchaeum. The sequence continues at coordinate 4,647 of JBHLPG010000079.1, forward strand.
AGGGGCGGGTAGATATCTGGTACAGGAGATAAGATAAAACTTTAGGGACTTACACCTTCAACGCAAAACGTGGAACCATGCGCGCTACCGTCTCCCCTAATCCAAGATCAATAGTTTGAATCAGAACTTGCCGTCCTCTATAAATGAACTGTAGCTCTCGGGGGGATTCAAAAATTTTAGTTCCAATTCCTGTTCCGAGATCAACCGCGAAATAACGGCGTTTTTCCACAGTTTCGAAGATTTCAGGCACAGCTACGATATGGGGAAAAGTGTAGCCACCACCATGAGGTAGAATATTAGCGTTACTGATTCGATCCTCCAAGTCGTATATTTTCATCCGCTCTGCAAAATTTAATGTTTCAATAGCTTCCTCATTGAAGTTGGGGAAGCCTTTCATGAGGTAACACGGTAAATCAGAACGTAAAGTTAAGGGGAATATGTCGGTTCCGTTTTTGAACACGTGAGTTCCAAGGGCTACTTCATTCATATGGACAATTCCCTGATGTGTTGTGTTCGATATCACATCAAAATCACCAAACAGTAATTTTGCCGCCCTCACACGCCGTTCAGCCCCAATTCTATCAGCCCATTGAAAAAACTCTAAATACTTGTAAGCGTCCTTGTCGAGTAAGTAATGAATATTCCCAAATGGCGTTTCTAATGTTTCAGCCATTTGTTGTAAATTCTCTGACAAATGGTAATAGAGGCCTAATTCTCGAGGATTATTATCAGATTTCAGTTCAGAAGGAGAGGAATGAGTAATAAATGAATAATGGGGAAGATCCGCTGAATCACTGACTGCAGGATTTGGATAAACCTCAAAGATATTAATGAAGTGATTCCCACTTCCAAAATTCCAATGAATTGGGACTCCTTCGATTCGTACTTCACCACTTTGAGCATTCATTTCGTGTAATCGTTGGATAACCTCCATTGGGTCGGGGATCTCATCTAATGAACCCACTAACATCCCGCAGGCGTTGGGCATAGTATCGACAAACATAACTGGGTCAGTTCCATCCCCCCAAGTGACTTTTCCGCCATATCCAATCCCATTTCGCCAGCGTTGTAAATTCCTAGTAATTGTACAATCGGGAGCCGCAATAAATGTGGCAGTTGGATCCATTCCAAGATGGTCTTGGACAAGATGCATTTTTGCTAATCCATAACGGAAATTCAATTGACTGAGGCGGGAAGCGCTATCCGCAAGAGCTGTTGAGAAAATCAACTTCTTCGCTCTATTCAAGAGTTTCCCTCGACTCATTTTTCGAATTTCTTGCATCTTTTTCCATCACTACTAGGAAATAAAATCAGTTAAGGAAGTGTTCTTCTAGAAAAAGAATATCCACTTGATCTTAAAATCGATGGACTCTAAAAATTCATGATATAAAAAACCATTCTGATGAGCTATTTTCCCTTACCTTTTCTACTCTTAGAGCCATCTTCGTCTATCAAACTGGATTTGAATCTGACAAAAACCTAGCTTTTCTCTTTATAAGTATAATACATAAGAATTCTGTGAACAATAGAAATTTTCTTCTTTAAAACAAAATTGGTCTTGTTTGAGGGCATTTTTACTAAAACCGCTTTCTGGTGATAAGCTTTTTACAGAGGCACTAAAAGGTCCTCTTTACTTCTCAATTGTACTTATCAGAGTTCTATCTAAATGAGGAAAGATTTAAAGAAGATTCCAAAAGATATCTTCATTTCAGAAGGATTTTGGGGCATTTATCATAAATTAGACCTCTCTCCAGATGTACGATTAGACCCATTTCGTACTGTTAATGAATCTGGAACATTAATTGGTCATTATTCTTACATTAGTACTCTTCGAGCGGATAGGCCTAATGAATATTTCACTGGTCAAGATTCCCTCATTTATAATCACTTAGAGGAAGGAGGGGATTCATTTTGTCGATTGATTGATGGTGAGCTTCCGTCAATTGTCATTTCCCGTGATTTAGAAGTAATTCAAGATCCTCTTTCAAAGAATCCTTCTTTAGAAAATCTTAGGGACTCAAAGGTTTTCACAATAATTAATCTATTCACCCCAATGGCTCGTGTTCTCCCTCCACATGAAAATACATTTCAAGTTAACAGGAAAATTTCAAAAGGAATTCCCTTATTACACATCTTCTCTAACCATTATCAGGCTATCGATAACGTACCTGTAGATGAGATGGTCTTATTTCTGAAGAATATCATCCTAACAATAAAAATCAGCCAAGAATCTCTCTCAAAAGCTGATAATAGCGATCTGACCATCTTCCATTTCTATAATATTGGAGCTCATGCGGGAGCAAGTATTCCTCACCTCCATGGTCAGACGTTGATTTACACGAATGGAGGTCACGGTTGGAAGGATCATAGTTTTTTCCATTCATTTGAGAAAAATAAGGAAATACAAGGAAATGATTCTTTCTGCTTAGGCTGTGAGCTCATTCGAGGAATGGAAGAAGATCCATTCGGTCAGCGGTTACGTTTTAAGGAAAGGATCATCTGGGAGGATGACAATTGGATTGTTTTTACCGCATATGCCCCTGAAAGGGATGGCCATCTCCGCCTCATCCCTAAACGACATGTTTCAGCACTCTGGAATTTGGAACCTTTAGAAATTGTCTCTTTAGCAAAGGCATTAATCTATGCAAACACTGTTCTTAGTTTCTTTATTGATCGTTTTGGTGGTGAGCTTCACATTCTTCCTGATAGAAATATTCTTTTTCGACAGCAACATGTCGGATTTTCTTCAATCCATATGCTTATTGACATAATTCCAGTCCAGAGGATCGGGGGAGCAGAACTTCTCGATGATCATCGATTGTCTCATATCTTTCCAGAAGAAACTGCAAAGCGAATGAAAGATTCTACAAAAACAGAAATAGAAAAAGATACGGTTTAGTGGTTCCCTTCTCGTTTCCCTTCATAAACCCTTGATATTGGTCATAGGTTCATAGAATTAAGCTAAATACACTGAAATATCATTTCTTATTCCTTTTTTTGCTTGAATTACCTTGAAATTGAATCTTTATGTTAATAGAATCATTAATAAAGGGAATATTCTTTAAATGGTGATAACCCATATGATTCGTGCGGGTGAAATCCTCACATTTTAATCCCCCCTAATACTTCAGAATTGGTGAAAACAGAGTGTATGAACTAAATGATGACCAAAACCGTGTAATTAGCGTTCTAAAGAATCCATCTCATTATGTTATTAATAGCGAGGAAAACGGGATAAAAGGACTCCCTTATAGAGAAATCATGGAAGTTTCTGGTCTTACACTTGAAAAAACATTACTTTCCCTTGGTTATTTGGAAGCTAATGATCTCGTTCGACATGAATGTGCAGTTCAACGTCAAATTGTAGATTATCATGGGAGATCTAATGTCGAAATCGCGGGGCAAAAGATAGTTCGGATGTTCTCTCTCACACAAAAAGGAAATAATCTTTAGAGATTAAATTTCTCCTATTTCTTTTATTTTTCTCTCACCCATATTAGTAATACAGTAGTAGAGCTTATTAGAGACTGGGGGGATTGTTCTCTCAGAAAAAGTGTAGAATAAAACCATAATTTATACATTATCTAATCTCTTAATCAAATGAGTTGTCTGTAATGTCAAAAATTGAAGATTTAAACGAAGATCAACGTCGGATTATTCTTGCATTACGAAACCCCGAAGAATATTTTAAGGGATTCCACAGTGTTGCGGGAATAAGGGGTGTACCGTATAAGAAAATAATTGAGAAAACTGAAATGTCCCTTGAGAAGGTGTTATTGTCCTTAGGGTATCTAGAGGCAAGAGGGATTATTGCACATGACGTGGCAATTGTTAGGAAGGCTCTAGACTATCTTGGTCAAACCAATATTGAAATTGCAGGCCAATCTGTTGTCCGAATGTTTTACTTGACTGACGATGGTCTTAAACTCCTCGAAGAATTATTAAAGGAGGAATCATAAATGGTTAAGACAAAAGCTAAGGTTGGAGTCATTGGATATGGCATTATCGGGAAGAGAGTCGCGGATGCGGTTACCGCGCAATCAGACATGAAACTGGTCGGTGTTGCGGATATTATTTCTGATGTTCGTTTACGGATTGCTAAAGAACGGAATTACCCCATTTATTGTAGTGTTCCAGATTTTGAACCGAAAATGCGGGAAGCAGGATATGAAATCGTTGGATATCTTGAGGATATGGTTAAAGAGGTAGATCTTGTTATTGATTGTACTCCTGCTGGTGTTCCACGACAAAATTTTCCTCTATACCGTGTAGCTAATGTGAAAGTCATTGTTCAGGGTGGGGAAAAGCATGTTCTTACTAATCGGAGCTTTAGCACTTTTGGAAATTATGCTAGTCACTTAGGAGTAGATATGACTCGATTAGTGTCCTGTAACACCACCGCATTAACTCGGGTTGTTGCTACTGTTGCTCAGGAATATGGGGTTTCAGATGTTTTTGTCGCCTTAGCGAGGAGAGCTGGTGATCCTACTCGTACTAATCGGGGACCGATTAACGCTATTGCTCCAGTTCTGGGAGTCAGTCATCACGGCCCTGATTTATTAACAATCATGCCTCAACTGAAGGATAAGGTCTATTCCTTAGCCATTGCTGGAAGTTGGACTTTATCACACGTTCATATGTTAAAGGTAACTTTAGACACACCCCCCGCGAGAGATGATATTATTGAATTATTCAAGAGAACTCCCCGAATCTTGATTGAACCAGGAAAACAGGGGTTATTCGATTCTGCTCAATTGGTGGAATACTTCCGTGATTTAGGCCGACCACGATACGATAGACCAGAGGTATTCATTTGGGAGGAGACTCTCAGCATCGATGGCCGAAGTAATTTGTATATGATTTACGATGTACACATGGAGTCCATTCCTATCCCTGAGAACATTGATGCGATTCGTGCTATGTTAGAGATGGAAACTGATGTTATGAGGTGTGTCGAAAAAACTGACAAAGCTCTTAACATTTATAAGAAGGGAGCGTACGAAGGAACATTATTCGGAGGGGTTGTCACTAAAGAAAAAACAGAAGTAGCTGCATAAGCATCCACTTCTTGCTGTTTTTTTTTGTTGAGGATAGTTTTTCTGCAAGTTAAGTTTAGATCCAATAAGTAAGGTTTTAATTAACGGTTTCATGGAGTAACTGCCCCTATTTTTCACTGAGAAGTCAGTTTTATCCTCCTTTGAAAATGGCCATCTTTTTAAAGTTGAATTAATAGGAGAGTAACTATTAATTCTTCTTCTAAAGGATATATTGAGAGGATATGGCTTATGAAATCAATTCCCGAAATTGAAACAATTTTCGACCAATTAATGGAAGATCCTAATGTACAACAATGTATAGTATCAACTATTGATGGTTCTCCTATTACAGGTAGAACCAGAGGCAAAGAGGAAATTGGGGAGGATTTATTTGTCATCCCAGCTGCAATATCTAGCGCACTAGCGATTTCAAATGGTTTTCTAGAAAACAATTTGAAAGATGAAGTTAAAGAATACATCGTCTTTCAGGAGCGCTCCATAATACTAGCGACTAGAAAGGCAAATACTGTCTTAATTATTACTGTGTCCCTTCCCAAGTCATCTTTTGAAACCCGTACTCCCGTTGATGATTTGATCGAAATCTCGAGAGATGCCGCAGCAAAAATCGATGCCATCGTTAAAACTTTGGAGATCGAAGATAGTTTAATCGAAAGACTCCAACGAGCCATTCCAGAAGCTAGTGCTATTCTATTACTGTCTCCTGCAGGGATTCCTCTTAGTGATCTCTTATCTTCTCTCGATATTGACTCTGCTCAATTATCAGCTGTCTCTTCCGCTCTTAGTTTACCCACTCGTGTTTTAGGTCAAGAAAGCCAAAGTATCGCAGTGACGGGTAAAGATAACATCATTCTTCTTTATTCTTTAGATGCTGATCGCATTTTAATGGTCTCGTTAAAGCCAAAAGACAGCGTGGAATCCTATCTCACACACATTTCTCGAATTGTCAGCCATTAAAATTAATTAACCCCCACACCGATTATTATCCTGGATTAACCCCTGAAGTTGAAGTGACAATTTTATTGGCCTAATTATTGAATTTTCCAAGTTATCTGGGCTAATATAACGAAAATTTCTCGTCATTATAGTTTCAAACATATCTCACTAATAACGGCCCTAAGGTAGTAGATTTCAATAAGATAAAATTCTTACCAAAAAAAGATATTAAGATAAAAAGATATTAATTAGTATAATCCGAAATATGCAAAACCAATAAGAAAGAGTAATTCTCCCCGTTTATCTTTAAATAGAGCCTAATGATTGAAGGAATGGAAGATGGATATAAAACATGCCCTTACTGAAGCGAAGACATTAATAGTTGAGAAAAAGGCTGAACAGGCTGCAGAACTTCTCAACAATGCATATAATATTCTACAAACCCAACCCCCAGATGATCTGTCGCAAGAAGAGAAAATATTATTAGAAGGTGAAATTCAAGAGAGTTTAGGTGATACGAAGATACTTCAACAACAAGATCAAGAGGCTTTAAGCCACCTGTTAATGGCTATGACTCAATTACAAACGTTAGAGTCAATGACAGACATCCCTCCTCATGATGTTCTATTTCGGGTTTACCGAAAGCTCTCTGGAGCTTTCAACCGATTAGGCCAACAATTCGAAAGTGAAAAGTATTTGCGTAATGCTGGTGAGATTAAAGCAAATATTTTAAAAACTGAACTCCATGCACGGTTTCGAGAAGCAGGTTATAAAGTACAAGAAAATGTCCGAGCTGTCGAAACTGAGGCAACTCCAGTTGATATAATGGCCGAAAAAGGGGGGTTTCTTTCAAAGAAACGTGTTGCGATTTGGTTTGCCATGGATGAAGCCGAACTCGATACAATTGCTTTTTTAACTAGAGGTTATGCAAAATACGCAAAAAATAGATATATTCTAATGTTGATGGGAGAATCAACCATTCCTTCCCTTCAAGGCGCTCGGATTGTTTCATCCATTGACCAAATTAAGATATGAACCAATGTTCTACCTTTCTCTTCTCAAGTTGTTTTATTAGAAAACAGGTGCAATTCAATATATCGAGGGTATAGTGCAAAATAAAGTATTAGAAAATAGGGGGAGGGAAAAACCAGTTACTTTGGTTGCTGAGCTTCAACAAAATCTAAGTAGACACTCCCAAGCATGTCAAATGCAGCTGAAACGTTCAATCCTGTTTTAGCGCTAGTTGGCATGAACTTGACTGGAAAACCAGATTCCATTGTCTTCTTTGATAAATTCTCGGCAAATTCCTCTGCTTGTTGGTCTGTAATATGGTTTGGGAATTGTTCTCTGAGATCCACTTTATTCCCTAAAAGAACAATAGGTATCATCCCCTTCCCGTTGTGTTTGAAAATCTCCTCCAACCAACTTTCAAGATTTGTGAATGTATCTGGACGAGTCACATCGAAAAGAAGGAGCGCACCTAAACAGCCATAATAGTAAACGCTTCGTACGGTGCCAAAACGAGGTTGACCTGCGAGATCCCAGATTTGGAATTTAATATTCTTCTCTCGAATGGTTGCCTCTTTCAATGCAAAATCTGCACCTATTGTCATCATATAATTACTGCTAAATCCTTTACCCAAATAGCGTTCTCGTAATGCGGTCTTTCCGACTGCACCGTCACCTGCAAGAACTATCTTCATTAAGAAGCTCATTTTTTTCATAACCTCAATTTTTCTTTGATTAGAGCTTTTTTTTATATGCTAAAACCGAGTTTTATTATGTTATTTAACTTGTATTGTTATGATTATTAAATGTTATCTTTAGTTTTTAATATGAAATATTTGAATCCTATAATATGAAAGGGGGAGGATCGCTACAATTAAAACGATTATCAAAGTTCTGTTTAATAAACCTTTTCAATAGAAGTCTTTCAACAGACCAGTCCTATCTAGAGAAATAATCAGACGATTTTTGCAAAGAAGGAGCCGATTTACAATTTTCGATGATTGAAAAGAGAGTCTTCTTCCCAGATCTCAATGTTTAATCGTTTCCATCTTGTTGTAATCCGCCCTTGTCTTCGGCAAATCTCAGTTGCCATCCAGATCCATTTTCGAGTTAGGAGGATTATTCTTTCAACCCCCATATACTCGAGAGGGGGAATACTGAGGATTTCATGCAAAATTGAATTAATTAGAACTTCATCAATTTTATCTTCTTGGACAACTATCCATACGATCCCCCCTGTTTCCTCATCGATCCCTATCAAATCTACAGTTCCAGCAATTTGTCCTGGTACAATCGAACTTAGATAGGAACAACCAAATGTGCTGGAGTCTGTTAAAGCACGAAGAATTAAATCAACCCGACGATGTTCAGAGCGGGTTACCAACGAATTATGAATTGATCTTATAATATTGGCTTTTTTTGAGAAAATATCCCATAAAAGTGATTTCTTGTCAGTTCCCACTTCAGGACGATACTGCAAATCAGTGTGAAACATCAAATCGATTATGTGTTGAGCGTCTAATCCTTCATAATCAATCAAATCAGTCACAAAGGCCTTGGGAAGAATCATACTCCCCCGAGAATAAAACCAAGTTCGTGGAATTTGGTCAACAGGCCGTTGACTTTCTTCAGTCCTCACCAATCTATAGCCAAAAGTCAAACCAAGTTGTTGAGCTCGTTCAACAGTCATTTCTGCAACAGTTGAGCCACATGAGGGACAATTATATTCAGACCTCCCGCGTTCTCTCGCTAAAACATCATTACACAGATATTTTGACTGGCAGTTTCGACAATAATAGAGTATATCTTGTCCTTGGGTAGTTACATCCTTTTCTCGCACATGTTTGCATAGTTTACAAGGGCCATCACATACAACTTTTATCGCATACTCACTTTCTACTGTTTCTGAGGGGATCAGTCAGATCACCAAGCGATTTCTAAAACCTTGACTTTTATACATATCCATTTCGTTTCAGCTTTGTTAAATTTTAACGCCCTACAGGATCTAATATGTTATCTGAAATTTTGAAAATTGGGATTTCTCTATATCCTCCCATTTTTCCTCTGTTTTATCTATTCGTGAATATGGGGAACCCTCTTTTCTTGCCCAGGTGGCGAGTTTTCGTAATGAGTCTTCGGTACCTTCTGCTACAATCTCAACTCTCCCATCTCGCAAGTTTTTAACATAGCCACAGACAGCTAATTTTCTTGCAATATCTCGAGTGTATACTCGAAAGAATACTCCTTGAACTCTCCCAGTAACATGAATTCTAACTCGTTTCATTTACTCAAACCATATCAGAAAACAATATATAATTTTTTGAGTTCTTTAATTTATTTAAAATGCCCGAGTTCCATCAATGAATTCTTCAAATCTCTGGACTGAATCTTGTTCACTAACATATACAGGGGGAAATTTAAACCCATAAGCAGATATTGAAATCAATGGACCGTCAATTCCTCGGTTTAGAGCTAATTTTGTTGCACGAATTACATTTATGAGGGTTCCTGCAGCATTTGGGCCATCGACTGTTTTGATTGTGATATCTATCTTAAACGGAGTATCTAAAAAGTACCCCCCATAGATCCAGAAGTATCCTGTTCGTTCATTTCCTAAAAAGTCAAGATAATCTGTAGTTCCTGAGGCTATGTCACTATCAGTAAGATATGGGAGCGTTCGTTTGATGCTATCGGTTTTAATCTGACGTTTTTCCATACGACGATCAGTATATAGTGTATTCATTCCTTCACTTCCGCCTGAGACGTCTAACTGATATGTATTCCGTATGCGTGCACCAAAAGAGTCTAGCATTTCCAAAAGTCCTTTGTGGATTCTAGTACCTCCTAACTGTGATTGTAAATCGTCACCCACAACTGGCAAGTTGGCTTTTTTGAATTTTCTTACCCACTTATCGTCAGAACAAATTCGTGTAGGAGCTGCTTCAATAAATGCGAGATCAGCATCAATGGATGCGTCTGCATAAGTATAAGTGGCCTCTTTTGCTCCTGAGGGTAATAATGAAATCACCATATCAGCATTTGCGGCTTTCATTTCTTTTACAAGATCTATTTCTGGAGCTGAGCTTATCTGGATCGTTTCAGCTAATAAAGGAGAGATGCCATCAAGTGGGGGGCCCTTCTTAACATCAACTCCTAAAGGAGATGAATAGTCTATAAAACGTGGCGCAACGTTTGGTTCTGCAAATATAGCTTCAGTTATGTCTTTTCCAACTTTTCCTTCGACAACATCGAATGCTGCTGCAATCTCTATATCATTGATTCTCATTCCCCCAATCGATTCATATTTTAGTCCTGTTGTATCATGTTTGGAATAATATTCTAATGCTTGCACAAGCGCTGAAGCTGCATTTCCCACACCAACCAGAATAACTCTTGCTTTTGTCACTATTACTACATCCCAAGATCAAAGATCCATAACAATCGGATATAAGAGAATTGAAAAGTGATTAAGAACTTTTTTAGTTCTCAAAAGAAAGAATCGAAATTCAAATAGACATTAAAATTTAAATAGTTTCATTGAATTTGAGAGGTTCAAATGCTAAATTTCTGGAGAGGAAGAACCTAATCACTAGTAATTCTTTTTTGTCGGCGATGTTACGCGTATCACGTCGTAAGATCAGTCTACTTTAAATTAAGGATTTGAGAATAAATTTGAGTTTATTCATGTAGACAAAAAGTACGGATGAGTTTTTAAAATAGTAAAAAAAAGTATTATTAGATACTTAGTAAAAGGATGCTAAAGCGCTTTAGGACGGACGATAGCGGTGGTAAAACTCTTTAAGAAGAAGTCCAAAGTAGAAACACAAGATTTCAAATTTGACACCTCTTTGAAGCTCAAATCTCTCCCACTCGAGGAATACGCCCATGTGTCATATGCGTTTCAAGT
>JBHLPG010000373.1:0-3796 GCA_048939725.1 Promethearchaeota archaeon
AATCCAAATATGGAAATAATTACTCTGATAGAAGACAATGATCTAAGCTACTTCTCATTAAAGATATTAAAAGGAAATTATTTTACTAGAAGCAATTTATTTTGGCTTGTTTCATCTATTGCTTTTATTCCTGCCATGATATCATCAGGTTTGTCTTTGGTTGCGTATTCAGGATTAATTTCCCGAGTTGTCCTTATCAAAGACCTTAGAATCCTTCGACTTATTGGAGGTAATCCAACAACCTTGAAGAGAATCATTCTTTGGGTTAATTTCCTCCTAATATTATATGCAGCTCCACTAGCTATTCTTTTCGGATTTATATCAGCACACTCATTTCTAATAGCGGAAGCACTTCTACCATCACTTCATGCCTGGTTACTGTTAGGAATTGAATTCCTAGTGATGATCCTACTCATCTATGGGTATATTCAACTCTTTTTCAAAGAATTTTACAAGGATCTTTAATTTTAATTTTAAATCAAGATTTTAACATTCCACAGATATTTACTGGCAAGGCATTCTTGAAGATTGCATTTACGCAAGAATATTTAAATAGTACTTGCGCAAAGCTGATCAAATTTAATTATGATGAAAAATGACTCAGATAGCTAAATTAGATAGAAAAGATTTAGAAATAATAAATGCTCTTTTTAAATATGGATTTGGGTCATCAAGTCGTTTTATTAGTGAGAAAATTAAGATTCCAGATAGAACAATTAGTTACCGTCTGAAAGCTCTAAAAGAAAAAGGATTATTACGAATATATCCATTTACAAACGAAAGACGGCTTGGATTGGGAGACTGTATTATTGCCATGCAGGAATCAGAGAAGTGCAAAGCAAGCCAATTGTATGAATTACTTAAGTCCGTCCCTTACTTTTACCTTTTCTCCCCAACTTATGGAAAATATAATGGATTATTATGCTTTGCAATATATTCTCTTGAATCAACTCATCCAAAAGAATATTTAGAGAAGTTGAGGATGGAAGGATTAATTACTGACTACTGTATATATGATATCCGAGACCACATCATTAGTGATCCTAAATTAGAGTTTTACGATCCGCAAGAAGGGAGATGGAAATGGGATTGGAAGAAATGGGAAGAAATTGTCAACACAACCATCCAATGTAAACATCATTCAGAGAATCTTTTCGAAAATCTGCACCTTGAGGACACGCCAAAGATTAGTAAATTCGATGAAATTGATATTAAACTCCTTAAAACAAAGAAATATGGTTATCATGTAGAGAAAGTTACGTTATCTAACAGTGAACTTGGAAAAAGGTTAAACTTATCTGGATATCAAGTGAGAAGACGAATTCAACGGTTATACGATCAAGGTGTCCTTTTAGGACCTCTAATGAATTTCTATCTCCCAGGAATACATGATGTCCACTTCATTTATCTCTTCATCAAAATCAAAGACACAGAAAAAAGTTCAAAGGTTCTATCTTTGTTTTGTGAATTACCACATCAAGTAGGTATCTTTGTGGAATCAATATCTACAGCTGTTCTTTATTACAGGATGAGAGCGGAAGAATTTACTGAACTTCTAAGAGGTTTTGAGTTGTTAAAAAGTCACTTGGAATCTTACTTCTTTCAAATACTCCCATTTTATTATGATAATCGTCATCATCTTTATACTGCTTATAACAAAGATACAAACTCTTGGGAAACACCATTAGATGAGTATCTCGAGTTGATAGAAAAATTTAAGGAAAATCTATCTTGATATGTTGGAGAAAATGATCATGCTACAAAGAAAATATGGGATATTAACTATCCTTCTACTGTTAATTTTAACTCTTATATCACTAAATCAAGAATCAGGATTTTTAAAGTCTGAGATATATGATTCTCTCCATATTCCAAGGACTCAAACATCAGCTAATTTTACTAATGATCATGCCACTCTTCTAGGCCATTGTCAACCAGTTTTTGCCACTTCTTTCTCTCCTGACGACTCATTAATAGCATCAGCAGGTTACGATGGCACTGCTATTCTCTGGAATGCATCAAATGGAGAGAAAGTCCATCTATTGAGACATCAGCCATTTGATCAACTCGGAGAATTATCATTTTCACCAAATGGGTCGCTACTGGCAACTTGTGGCTATTATTGGTTTAGAAGCCCACCTGGGTCAGAGAATTGGTCAGTAGAAACATGCATTCATCTCTGGGATGTAAGTTCCGGTTCAATACTAAAATCAATAAAAAAATTTGATACCAGATTTCGAGGAGTAACATTTTCTCCAGATGGCAAATTTCTTGCGTTTGGCGAAAACGCCCTCAATGGAACCTATTCTATTGCGTTGTGGAACATTTCAAGTAAGGAATTACTATCTATTGGTAAACATAATGGATCCATTTTTACGTTAGATATCTCCCCAGATGGCACTCTTTTAGCGTCAGGGAGTGGAGAACCTTTAATAAAGTTATGGAATTTAACATCTGGCACTTTAATAAAAACGTTGAGTGACCACGCAATGGATGTTAATTCAGTCAAATTTTCTCCAAATGGACAAATGTTGGCTTCTGCGAGTGATGATACCTCAATAATCCTTTGGAATGTTTCTTCTTGGACTATTATAAGAACTTTAGATGGACATGATAGAAAAGTTTTATCACTAGATTTTTCTGATGATGATACACTGGTGTCAGGAGAAGGTGAATATGACAACCAACATTTCCCCTCACAAATTCATCATGCAACTATTAAGATATGGGACATTTCAACTGGGACTGAATTAAATACTTTGATTGGACATAATAATGCCGTTTGGTCAGTTGATTTTTCATCTGATGGAACAAAAATTGTGTCAGGTGGTTGGGATTGGCGAGTGAAACTCTGGGGTGATTATAATCCAATGAGTTCTGGATATGTTGACACCTGGCCCACCTCAACTCCTGAAGAACAGGGAATGAATTCAACGACCTTAAATGAATTATCTGATTACATTGATACATGGTCTGATGCTATTCATGGACTGTGTATAATGCGACATGGTGTCATTGTTGCTGAAGGTTATTTCAGAAGTGACTATCACCAATATATCCAAGAAGACAAACACCAAACCCATTCAGTCACAAAAAGTTTTACATCGGCCTTGATAGGAATTGCGATCGATCAGGGATATATTACAGATGTAAAGCAAAAGGTTCTTGACTTCTTCCCCGAGATGAATTTCTTAAATGTGGATTCACGAAAAGAGGCGATGACATTAGAACATCTCTTAACAATGCGAACAGGACTTGATTGGCCTGAGACAGATACTGGATATTCTGGTGCAGGAGATCTCGCAGACCAGATGCTGCATAGTAACAACAGTGTACAATATATTCTTGACAAACCAATGGTTGCAGCTCCAGGAGAAGTGTGGGAATATTGTTCGGGGGCTACTCATCTACTCTCAGCAATTATTCAAAGAACAACCGGACAAACAACACTTGAATTTGCCCAGGAAAATCTCTTCACTCCCCTAGGTATTGATCCGAGTGAGGTAATATGGGATACCGATCGAAATGGTATTAATCGGGGTCATTCTAACCTTTTTCTTTCTCCACGAAGTTTGGCTAAATTTGGATCTTTATACCTCAACGAAGGTTTAGTGAATGGAAAACAAGTCATCTCAAAAGAATGGGTAGAAAAATCAGTGACTATGGAATTTGGTGGGTATGGGTATTGTTGGTGGAATGATGTCTTTGGCCATTTTGCAATGGGACTTAATGGACACTATATCTACGTTTTACCAGAAGAAGATATCGTTGCATCTTTCACTGAATCTTCTCTTAC
>JBHLPG010000374.1:0-3791 GCA_048939725.1 Promethearchaeota archaeon
TTCCAGCACTAATCCTAATCGCAGCAATCTCAGTAATCATCAAAAGACGTAAATAAGAGATTTTTATTTCTCTTCCTCTTTTCCTTTTTTTTCTATTGCTGTTTTTGACATTTGTGTTAGGTAACATATGATTTTCTTGATAGATCCCTGTGGTTCATTTAAGAACAATTCTTAAGAGAAATAGTTAAAATTCTTACATAAGTAATTAAGAATAACGGGTATAGAAAGCACCAATAAGGTTATCTATATGTTCTTACTTAAAAAGATAAAGAATCATGTTCTATTGCCCGTTCTAATAGTCTTAGTAGTCCTTTCAATTGAATCCATTGTTATAGCAACGTTAGAACTCATTGAATTTGGTCTGGGGTTAATAGAAAGCCCTCTATTATCATACTCGGATGAATTCATTGATCTTGTAATTTTAACAGTAGCAAAAGGATCAAGTATCCTGTTTTTAGTTTTTTTACTCATAAAGCTACTAAAACCTATTAAATTAGAGAATACTCACGAACTCAAGTTAAAAACCTTTCTGGGGGTAATTTTACTTTATGTAGGATGTATAATTTTCTTAATTCAGAATTTAGATAGCTCTCTGGTAATATTTTTCAATAAGGCTCCACTCATAGAGGTGTGGCCCAAGATTATATTATCACGATCATCAATTGGGTTTGTTGGTTATCAGATAGTTTTGGTACTTCTATTATTGGTAATCATACCTATTTATGAAGAACTACTATTTCGGAAAGCGGTAATTCAAACTCTATTACAGAAACAAATGACATATGGTTGGATGGTAGCTATTTCTTCATTGATATATGCTATTTTTCCATTCATCTTCAATTTGGTTATATATTCAGAAGAGCAAGCATTTTTTGATTTTATAATAAGAGCGGCCAGTGGAATATTACTAGCTATAGTATTCTTAAAAACTCAGAAAATAAAATATACGTATGTCTTAAAGTTTTTAGTAAATTGCATTATTTACCTTCAATTTTTAACAATATTTCACCCACTAATTGCTCCAACAAAAGATCTATACTCAATTGTGCTCTTGATTCTTACCTCAATTGGTATCGTTATCTTCTTTTATCTAATTTTCGATAGTTTGGCCATTTACAGATCAACTTCAACAGTTCCACCATGGTTGGGTCCATTACTTGATTTTCGTTTTTTAAAAGATGAACTAAAACCTCTCCTCCTTTCAATATTCATTTCTCTTCCAATAATTCCTTTTGGGCTAATTCTCTTTACTGATCATTTAGTCTTGTATTCTGATTTGGGAGGAATCGTTGTTAAAACGATGATTAAATGTTTTTTTCTAGGATTAGTCATCCTTATCTGTGGATTTCAGATTATAAATAAAAAAGAGTCATTGAAAGTTTTTTCCGAACCCACAAGCTCCTTAGAGCTCGTAATCACGGAAAAGTACGACTATATAAAAGTGAATTATCGAGATATGATAAGGAAAACACCCCAATTCTTGTTTCGCCATTTAGGATTTTTAATCACCTCAGCAGTAATTATCATAGGAATAATAAGCCCAATATTCTTATTCTCGATGGGTGCAACGATATTTACAAGAGTACCAGGATTGGGTACAATAATTGAAGTCAATATGGATTTAGATACAGGTCAAAATCCCTTTTTTTCATATTCACGAGTAGAAATGAAGTCGAAGAGTCCATTGATTCCAATTCTACCAATCCCCCGACAAACAGAAGAAGTGTTCTATATTCTCAAGCATACTAATGGCCAGTGGAATTTTCTTCCTGATACTTTTATGATCCATCCAGGGGATTGGATTCATGGGCTTATGACGGTTGGAACTTGGTTTATTATTCTAGGTCTGATATGTTTTGTTTTATATGAATTTAGTCGAAATCGAAGGATAACTGCGGGTATTGGAGTGCTTTGTCTTACTGGCGCTGAACTTCTCTGGTATTTGTTCACGATGGGTATTGGATCCATCCCATCTGGAGATGAACCGCCACCTCCATCAACAAACCAAACGCTCTCTCAATTTTTTCAGATGGATTTTGAATTAAACGAATTTCTCATTTTGCCTCTTGGATTAATCATTTTTTTAATCGCTGCAGCTATTTTATTATTTTCTGGAATTCAGCATTACTATAAAGAAAAAAGGAACATTATTCAAGAGACTTCTGAGAGTAATTTATCCGAGGATTCTATCGATATTTCCAAATAATTCAATTTTTTTAGCTGTTGGATCATTGTTTTAATTGGAGATTTTGAATCAAGTGAATAGTATTTTTATTTAAATTAAATTGAGATCAATCATAACAATCTTTATTCGTTAAATATTTTCACCCTTTTTCGTCTTCTAACTTATGATAATAGAATTATTAGTGGATCAGATTGGATTTTGGTGATATTAGTGGAAGATTATGTACGAGAAGTGTTCGTAGATCAGTTAGAACAGATTTCAGACAATAATTTGAAACAAAAAGTTATTGACGTTTGTGTTGAAGCCCTTAAAATTGGTAATGATGGCAGTGGATGGAAAAGTATGGACTTTCCATTTACTCTTGTGATTCCTGGAGTAAAAGTAACTTTTGCGAATCATGTGAAAATCGTGACAGATTTAGCTCTTCAATCAGCAGCCATGCTTGAAAAGCAGGACATCTCTATTAACCACGATATTCTAATTGCTAGCGCCCTTCTTCATGACATAGGAAAACCACTTGAGTTTGCTCAAGCATCAAATGGAGAAGTGGTAAAATCTAAGGTTGGAAAAAGACTTCGCCATCCAGTCACTGGAGCTGGATTGGCAATGAAACACGGACTCCCTTATGAAGTAATACAAAACATTTATCAACACTCTTGGGAAGGAGAGAAAGGACCTGGACGAACTATTGAGGGAGAGATTGTTCATAGGTGTGATTTTTTACACTTTGGTCCCTTAAAAATTTCATTAGAATCAACTTAGGTGAAAAATATGACAAAGTATAAGATTGCATATATGCCTGGTGATGGAATAGGAAATGATGTTTTAGAAGCCGCTCGAATTGTTCTTGATGCCACTAGCTTTGATGCGGAATATATTCCACTTGACATTGGGTTTGATATTTTCAAAGCTGAAGGGGATCCTCTTCCTGACAGAACTGTAGATGGAATGAAAGAAACTGACGCTGCTTTATTTGGTGCAATCACCTCTCGCCCAACAACAGATCCAGAAGTCGTTAAGACAGTTCAAAAGTTCGGAATTCCATATCGTTCACCTATAGTTCGGCTTAGACAAGTATTCGATTTATATTCCAATATGCGTCCAACCAAAGCTTATCCTGGTAATCCACTTAATTATCGAGATGATATTAACCTTATCACATTTAGAGAAAACACTGAAGGTCTTTACACAGGGATTGAGTATGATAGTGGTGATGAATTCAGGCAACTTGCCGTATTAGATAAATTCAAAAATTTTGATCCAGAGAAATCCACTGTTTCATGTCGAGTTTTTACAGAGAAGGGTTGTCGTAGGATTTTAGTTACTGCTTTTGAATATGCAAAGAAATTTGGATACCCTACCGTCACTGTAATTCACAAAGCCAACGTGATTCGCCAGACGTGTGGTATGTTTCGACGGATTGCTTTTGAAGTAGCTGAAGATTACCCAGAAGTTGAAATGTGGGAGACAAATATTGATGCAATGTGTATGTGGTTAATCAAGAATCCTCAAGATTACGGAATAATGGTTACTACAAATATGTTTGGTGACATTATAAGTGACCTTGCTGCTCAATTAGTAGGAGGATTAGGATTTGCATCTAGTG
>JBHLPG010000080.1:0-15380 GCA_048939725.1 Promethearchaeota archaeon
GGCTACTGCAGAGATTCAAATCATTGAAAAGAGGGTCATATATTCCGAGAAGAAAGAGGGCGGAAGTGTCGAGTATTTCCTTTCTCAAATGCGAAAGAATGAAGATCGTGTGCTAGGGGCACTATTTAGAGGTCGGCCAGTATTTGTTACCGGTCAATCTGATATTTTAGTTGATCTAATGGTTCATAGCTTGGATATGATAGTTCCACACGTTAATTTAAGGAAAGTAAGTTATACCAAGGACATAATTGATCCAGTATTTGCAGATATCATTGGGATAAGTCTGGATCTGATCAAGAATTATCCAAATGAAGTTTTAGTCAATATTGATAAGAAACAGATAAAAAATGGACAGCCATGTTCGTATTCAAAGAAATTATTGAAACGATTACGAAAGAATCCAGATAAAATGGATGCAATAGTAAAGGAATCAACAGAAAACCTCCTAAAAGTAGCTGGAGCGTTAGTTGAGGCGTTCTCCTACTCAGAGGAAGAGAAAAATACGAGATTAAAAGAGATTCAGAATACTTACGAACGAGATCTTATTGAAGTAGCTGCTGAAATTGGTGCCCAACGGAATCCTCTGATTCGTGAGGTTCTTCTGCAACAGGTTTCTACAAGATTCTTGGATTGGATGGAAGGTCTTTAAAGAGAAGATTTTCAATAATTGTCTCTAAAGAGTAAGTTATAGATTTTTGCCTTGTTAGATTTCTTGTTGAAAATTTCGTTTATCTCTGGTAATGTGAGGATTCCCCAAATACTAGTCCTCTTAAGGTTTGAAGATGGTTTCTTCCTCATTAATTAATAAAACCAAAATAAGTTTCAATTTAACATCAATATTTAAGCAGTTTAACATTTAGACCCAAAGTTTAAAAAAAGAAGGATCACCTACCTTTGAAAGAGGTTAAGGCAAATTCTTAAGAAAGTGGTAAAATATCTCAAAAAAAATTGAGAAATGTGTTAAAAGGTGTGAGAAATATGGCGATTAGTCAATTTGATGACCCCATTGATCTTCTAGGTATTGTAGTTGTTGTTATAGCAATTATCCTTTTTTTATTGCTTGGAATATACTTGTTAAATTCTTATCGTAGGACAAAACGTAATACAACTCTATTTATGAGCTTGATTCTGTTGTTTGGGTGTTTAGCACTCATATCATTAGCATTGGAACAGGTTGTTTTAATCGCTTCAGATGTAACTCAAGCTGATGCACCTGATAAGAAGAGTTTCTTAGCATTTGGTTTTGATGAAATTAATGTTTTTTGGCTTTCTTATTTATTCGCTTTCATTGCTTGGGTAACGTCTGCATCAGCAATATTATCTGCATGTTTCTTTACACAGAGTTTCTTTTCTGATAAATATAAGAAATTCCTTGTCATTCCAGCAATAATGTTAGCGCTATGGGTAATTGTCTATACTGTGGCTCCTTTTCAGTGGACAGAAATCGCTGGTGATTGGCAGCCTCAACATGATCCTGAATTCGAAATACTTGGATATCTCTTTCTATTTCCGAATCTCTGGATGATTGTACTTCTATTTTTCTATCTGACAATCTCATTATATAGAAGAGGAGTTCCTCGGTGGAAACAAACCCTTATTCTTGCAGTTGGTCAAGCCTTTTTATCTCTTGGATTTACAATAGAGATCATTAATATCCAAGATCCATTAATCTCATTACTTGCGCGTATAGCAATAATGATGTATCCAGTGGTTGCTTGGATTGGTTTGCGCCGCGGGTAAATGATAATTTTTGTCCTATCTCTTTTCTTTTTTCCTTTTATTTTATTCGATTAATTGAAAAAAGACGATAAAACAAACAAGATCTGACGATAAAATAAAGATTATAAGTTTGACCAAAATACTATTAGTGAATGTATAATAATTAGTGTCTGATAGATAATCTGGATTAATACTCAAAATAGAAGCTTATCCCAATAAGGTGAATATCGTGAACGCTGCGGTACGAAGTTTGGACGATCTTGGAGCTGAATTCGAAAAATATGTGACTCAATTATTCGAACAAAGATATAATCAGACTGCAGGTCTTTCCTATGATAAGAATCTTATGGTGTCACTCTCTGAAACGATAGTAGGGCTGAGCTCAGAGTTCTTAAATTCATACGAAGAACCAAGATCCTTTTATTTGAATTCTATTTATCGAATTGCCGAAGCTAGGAAATTACCATTATCAAATGAGATATATGACAAAAGAATGGCCTTAATTTCTACAAAAAAGTTTCGTATTCACAAAAAAGCTGTAAATTGGGGTTCTTGGAGACAATTCAACGCTCAATCTTTTAGCTCAAAAGACCGTCAAAGCGTTTTCGATGAATTTGTTGAAAGAATAACAGATCTAGCCCCTCTTATAATGAAACGATTTAATATTTCCAGTCAAGTTTATTCACTTTACAATTCTTCCCCTCTTGAAGCTTTTCTGGAGAAAGAATTTTTTTCTTATGAAAAACTGTACGATCTGATTTTATCGCTAGGAGATGGTGCGAGAAAACCGTTTTTGCAAGCAGCAGACCATTACGCTCCTGAAATTCTTGAAAAAGAAAGTTTCGAATATTTTGATGATTTCTACCTTGCTAGGGCACGAATTTATTCATCATTAAACACACATTTCACAAAAAAGAATCCCATCTCATCAGTAAAGAGCTTTCTTTCCAATTGGGGTTTTGAAGATGACCTTGCTCAAATAAAGGTTGATAGCGAAAACAGAGAAAAGAAATCTCCTTCTGCATTTTGTTTTGGTGTACAAATACCAAACGATGTTCGGATTGTCTATAAGCGTGTATCCCCTTTTAGCGATTTTACGAGTGTTTTCCATGAATTTGGACATGCTATTCATGCAACCTCTGGTAATTCTACAGATCCTTACTGGAAAAAATACGTTTTACCAATGAGCGTTTCTGAGACCTTCTCTGTTTTCCTTGAAATGATGTTACAGTACCCTCCATTCTTACAACAAGAGCTTGGCTTGTCTGAGGAGGTTATACAAGAGATCATTGACCGTAGACATTTAATTAATCTTTATTTTTTAGTCTTCTATTCTGCGAACTCTCTAATGAAATTAGAATTTTGGAAACGGGAATATACTCTTGAAAGGGCGTCTACTCGATTTCAAGAGCTAACAAAGAGGTTCTTCTGGGAAATTCCAGGCGACTACTGGATGTTGCACCATATCATGCCAGATTATGATCTCTATTCGCCCGCATATTTACTTGCTAGTATACGTGTTAAAGAATGGATCAATCAGATGGTTGATGAATATGGGGAGGATTTTTGGAAAGAAAAACAGTCAGGCACTGTATTTCGCGATTTAGCGGCCACACGGGGTGAATTTGACTTAACAGTCTGGGATATGGATCCTAAACCATATCTTGAAGAGCAGTCTTCATTTTCTTTTCAGTAAAGGTTATAGCGTAAAAACATCCCAATTGTCATCTAACATTTCCATTCTGTTTAAAATCTGCTGAAAAGCTGTTATGAAAGGTGAAATGTCTTCAACAGCCGCAATCGCAGCTTCTATGTCAGATATTAACTCTAAACACCGTTGTGCATTCATATATATAGAATTAGTAGTATTATCGGTCATATTCCCCCTCACTAAATCTTGCCAATTATTTACTGCACTCTCGTTTAGTAACCGCCCTTTAGCTGCATTTAATATTTCAAAGGTGGAATTTGCTTCTATCTGAGACATAGTGAAATTAGATTCCGCGGCTCCTGGTTCAAAAGAACCAGTACCATTTACTGCTTCAGTTAGAGTTCTATTTAAGCTATAGGAACCCCAAGAAAAGAATTTCACTGATTGAAAAGTTCCATTCAAAGCATTAACATACTGATCAACGATATTAACTCTCTCCGAGGCTGATTGGGTAAAATCTTCCAGATTATTAAGTAACTGATTTAGGTCTGCTAATTCTGTGAACTCAATAGCTTCTTGAGCGGTTATTATTGCACTCATATTATCGAGGCTTGTTTGGGTTTTTACTAAATAGTCTGATGTGTCATTCAATCCCTCATCCACTTCTTCCCAACGAGGATCAAGAAAATTTGAAGAATCAGAAAAGTTAATTCCTTGAATTTGGTAAAGAGTACTGTTTAAAGCTTGAAACATTGATGAAGCATTCTTCAAAGAAAACATAAAGTATTGAGAAACGCGATGTAGGTTTAGACTAAAATTAGCTAAGTCACTAATGGGAATCACTGCATCCTCAGATACACTCTCAATATCAATGGTTTGCATTCCTAAAGAGGCATTAAAGTCCTTCTCTGCTTCGATGAGAATATTTGAGTCAAAATCTAGGTTATAAAGATCATCAAGTGCCAAAGTAAGTTTATAAGTGCTGTTTATCCATGGTACCGAATTATTAGCAATAGTAATGAGTATTGGTAAACCAATTTCTAGTTCTGTTAGCAAATCAGATATTTCAGCGAAAACTGAATAGTCTAGCTTTTCCTGAATTTCGCTAATGAGGTGGAGAATTGGATCTGTTACAGAAGAAAGATTATTTGTGCCTCTTTGTAAAATTCTAAGAGCCAGTAGCATCGATAAATTATATTCTTGGGAAAACTCTGACCCAAGACCTCCTGGTTGAGGAAGATTCTCAATACTTTGATACAGAAGATAAAAAGTCTGATTGAATCCTTTTTGTAAGTTATTATATCCCCATAAGATATTAGGGATATAAGGCACAGTATCCGCTAATACTCCCGTTAATGTTAATATTTCAGATAGATCTTCTAGGGGGATCCCTGCAACCTCTGGCATCAAATAAGGTAAAATATATGCAATCAATGGATTTTGACCAAATTGCTTGAATGAGTTATTGGCTTTCTCTAAGTGTTGTTGAGCTGAAGCAATTAGATCTAGTAATTCTTGATAGTTTGCCTCTAAATCCTCAATATATATAGGAGTAAACATTTCTGCCGTTTCTATTAATCCTATACTTGAGTGAAGAGTGCCTTCAGAGCCTTTTCCAAGTGCATGGTATCCCAAAGGAATAGTGATTATAGCAATAAGAAATAATGCTGCAAAAAGAACTCTTAATACTGTAGCGCTTTTCCATTTTCTTTCACTAATCATAAACAATCCTGATAGACCCACTCCAACCGAGAATGGAATAAATAAAATAAAAATGCTGTCAAGAAAGGGGATGATTACCTCTAGGAGCTCAATGCCTAAAAATACTTCATAACCCAGTTCAGATATAACTTCCTGATTTTGTAGTTCACCGAGTAAATTTTGTCGTGATAAATTACTGAAAATACCCCATGGATTTATTCCTCCAACTCTTATTTTTAGAATAATTAACAATTCTATAATGAGATAACTAGATATGGCTGAAATTACTGCTAGAGGAGCGTATCTTGTTGATCTCTTCGCAATAGGAAAAATACACCATAAAATCGATAAGATCCCAAGACTAATTATATATCCCAACATGGAATCTAAAATTTGAATTGGTAGAATTATGATGATTATTGTAGGTAATATTATACTCAATCCAAAGACTAGTATTTGTCCTTCTGAACTATCTAAAAACGATACGAAGCTTTCTTTTCTACTTAATTCAACAACATTTGAAGCGTGATAGATAGTAGTTATTTTTCCAAGGCCTTTAACGGTAGGAGAGTCTGGTTTAATAACCTGAACCAGGACATTTTGTAATGCTTCGCTCCCAATATAATTATAATGAGAATCAATACCTTCAACAATTAAATGCTCAAAACTTTGGCGGAGAATCAATGATATCGGGCCGATCTTCTCCATCACGAGCATTAAAATATGTATCTCTTGATTCTCATGCAATTCAGATGTTCGTTTGATTTTCAGATCCGTAATCATTCCTGAATGAAGATTGTATTTGTTACTCTCTCCATGAGATTTTAACGCTCTTAAGAATTTATCTTTAGGGAAACTAGGGAATTCTTTTATCATTTCTTTTACAGGATTGACATTGAATTGAAAATGCTCTGATCGGTCACCAGCACGCAAGTTAAAGCTGATTTCCCATTCGTCCATCTTCATTCGTCCAGCTTTTTTGAAATTAGGATTACCTTATCAACAAATGATACAAGTGTATTTTTTGCTGATTGTGAGATCTTTCAACTACTTTTTAAGGATATCAAAATTAGAAGTTTGGAATTATGGTAATATTATGGAAATATTATTAATAAAAGGAATACTTATAAGATAATATTCGCTTTTTTCTCGAGGAAGTACTTCCTAAATACAGAGTATACATAGGAGCTGCTGAACCTTGTCTAAAGGTAAGAAAACAAAAGGCAAGTTTGCCTTTAAATTATTACTAGTCGGAGAGCCAGAAGTCGGGAAAACGTCATTAATAAAGCGTTATGTTGATAACTTCTTTCAAGAGGGTTACCAAATTACTTTAGGTGTCGATTTCCTTTCAAAAACCGTATCAATAGGCGATCGTGATATAACTTTTCAAATCTGGGACGTTGCTGGGCAATCGGGATTCACCAATTTCCGCCATTTGTATTTAAAAAAAGCGCACGGAGTCTTTCTGGTTTTTGATTTAACACGAATAGATCCAACATATGAAAAACTAGATCGATGGCGGGCTGACATTAAAGAACAAAGCCCGAATGCCAAGGTGATTATTCTCGGCAATAAAGAGGATATTGCAGAAGGAAAGTTGCCTGCAGCCAAGGATGCAATCCTAGAACGTTTTGGTGCAGAGAATTTCTTTGAAACTTCAGCAAAAACTGGTTCACGGGTTCAAGAAGCATTTCTACAAATGGGGCAATTAATTTTAGGTGAGAAGTAAATGGTTTCGTTTGATGAGCTTGAAACATTTTTGGCATTTTTCGTTTTTAGCTCACAAGGTAAGCCGTTGATTAGCAAAGATTTTCGTAATGTTGAGGAAAAGAAAGCCTTATCTGCAACAAAAATCCAAACTCTCTTAAATTCTGCTTATGAGATTTCACAAGGATTAGATGATGAATCAATTAGCCAAGGAGAAATTTTCCATATTGATTTTGCGTCAATGCGTATTGCAGGTATTGTGAGATTAGAAGGATTGTTCTCTCTTATTGCTTCTGCTTCCGCTTCAATTCTTGACATTGAATTCAAATTAAGGACATTAATGAGTCTTTTTGTAGGTAATTTTGCTGAAAAACTAACCAAAAAATCCGTTCGCCTTTCTGGTGTTGAAAAGGAAGAATTTGGAGAATTAATCAAGACCGTCATGACAGGAGAATCTCGATATATGTCTTCTTCACAAAAGAGGGAGGTAGAAGATTGTCTCCATGCATGGGTTATAAGTGATGACGCAATTCGAGGTGCATGTATTTCATCATTCACAGGAGCTATTATTGTAAATGAGATGGAGGCTGAGATACTTCCAGCTGCTATTCGTGCAATACGTGGGGCGTTTGCTGCTCATTTAGAGAGACCAAAATTCTTTCTAGCCGTATCAGGACTTGCTAACCTCTTTGTGTATATTCTTGGAGAAGGATTATTATTATTAGTAGATTCCAATCCTGATGTACCATCTTCAGCTAGTATTGAAAGAGTAGAGGCTAAAGTTGGGGAATTACGGAACTTAATACTCTAAGCACTAAGACTTTGAAGGATTTTTCTTGTTATCTCCTAAACATGGGATGGTATATTTTCCTATAGTTTGGCATGCCCATCAACCCATTGGGAACTTTCCATGGATTATTGAAGATGCTTATCAGAAAGCTTACCTACCTCTAATTCAAACTTTAAGAAAATATCCATCAATTAAGTCAAATATTCACTTTTCTGGCCCTCTTCTTATTTGGCTCCAGGAAAATCACCCAGAATATTTAGAACAGATTAATTCTCTTTACCATAGTAAGCAGATTGAGATTATTGGTGGAGGTTTTTATGAACCAATTTTTGCTGTAATCCCCGATCGTGATAAGGAAAAACAAATTCAACTTATGCTTGATTGGTGGGAAGATAATTACCAAATTTCACCGAAGGGGATTTGGTTAGCAGAGAGAGTATGGGTACCTAGTTTACCACCTGTTTTGAGAAAAATGGGGGTCACATTCACTTTCATCGATGATTACCTTTTTCACATGGCTGGACTTTCCGAACAACAGACATATTATGCGTATGTGACTGAAGATCAGGGAGTTCCAATAACCATATTTCCCATAAATCAAAAAATTCGTTATTTAGTACCATGGAGAAAGCCTGAAGAGACAATTCACTATTTAATGAAGGGACGTGACGAATACAATGCAAAAATCATAGTTATGATTTCTGATATGGAGAAAATGGGAGTTTGGCCTGCTGGTGATAGAACAACCCATGGGATTTGTTATATCGACGGCTATGATGGCACTCCATGGATGAATAGTTTTTTTGAAGAAATCATAAAGAATTCATGGATAAAATCCATCTTAATTAGTGAGTATCTTCAAAATAATAATCCTAGAGGTCTGTTATATCTTCCTACAAGTAGCTATGATAAAATGGCTATTTGGGCATTACCCTCTCCTCTCAGGAAACGTTTGGAGAAATTATTTACTGAAATAAACCAAGAAAAAATAGAACCTAGATTAGCTGATGATATTCGCACTTTTGCGAAGGGATCTATATGGCAGAATTTTCTGATTAAATACTCTCAAGCAAATATTATGCATAAAAGGATGCTTTTTTGCAGATCAAGGATAGAATCAACAGAAAAATCTCTACCAGCTTCCTCCCCTGATTTGTTTGTAAAAATCTGGGAGAACCTATTAATTTCACAGTCGAACGATCCATATTGGCATGGACTCTTTGGAGGGATTTACTATCGTTTCCTGCGACATTTAACTCATAAACATATAATTCAAGCTGAGTATTATTTAGATGAACTTCGAAATAAAATGGGCTTGGAAGAGATTGTAGGTGGCCTTCAAGATGTTCTTCTAGATGGCCAGCCTGATGGCATATTAGAAAATAGACATCTCTCATGCTATATTTCCTCGCTCTTTGGAGGATCAATTTTTGCGTTAAATTTGAAAAAGATTGGTTATAACTTCCTAAACACTTTAACAAGGCAGAATGAATCATATCACACAAGAGAGGTAAAAAATGTTCAGGATCGTTTTGAAAAATGGACATTCCAAGATCATTTTTTAACGACTAAAGTTCCTCAAGATTCTTTAAAGGAAGATACCTATAAAGATCTCGGTAATTTTGCAAACCAAATATATGAAATCATTCAAAATCCAGATAAAAGCATAACTTTTACTCGCAGAGGAGTGATTCAGCTCGAAAATCCAATTAATACACATATTACCAAAAAATATCAATTAAAAGATTCAACTCTTCTTATTGATTATACTATTGATTTTTCTGATGATATTCAGCCTGATTTTCTATTATTTTCTCCCGAAATAAACATTATCGGGGCTTCACACCCACATGAAACGTTTGGTATAATCGATAACTCATCGTTTAATCTAGAAACCACTCTTAGTCGTTCTAAATGTCAAACTGTTGAAATTCGTGATTTAAATGAAGGGGCTTCTTTCTTAATAAATTTCATTGAACCAGTGGATTGTTCTATTTTCCCTCTTTTTTCAACATTTAAAAGTGAAATTGGGGTTGAAGAGATCTACCAAGGAACATCAATCTTCCCTAAAATCAAAGTTTCAGGTAAAAAATTACAGTTTATATTTGAAATACATCTAAAGTCAATTTAAAGAGAAAACTCTGAATAAACAGAATTTTTAGGAGACTATGAATAAAATAAAGATTATTCCAAAAATTGTTATTAGTCCTGCTCCATAAGTTAACGCAATATCTAAGAGCATTCTTAATCTCTGAATTGTCAATCCCACTTTTCCTTCGAGTTATTGACTAACATTCAAGTATATAAAGCCTTCTATCCAAGAGGTAGTAGAAATAGCACTAGAAGGTAATAGATTTGGTCTTTTGTATAATATAATTTGTTTCAAAGAAGATGGATGAAAAATATCTATAAAAATCTTTATTTCTATAATTATCATCCCTCGATTCCAATGAACTCACTTTTCGATATTATCTTCCTATATCTGAATTTTTCTGCATTAAATGTATTCGATCTATTAGGCCTTACTTACGGTCTTTACTCTTTGGTCCGATTCAGTCTACAGAAGTTGTTTTTCTTCTTTTTATGTACACCGAAGATTATTGTGAAAAGGGATAAGCCTAGAAATATGAAAAGAAAGTCGACAGATATCTCCCTACTGTTTTTCATACCCACTGCAATTATTATCTTCCTTGTTGTTTTATGTCCAGCTTCATCTTTTAATATTAGTGTAATATTATGATTACCTTTCGTTAATAATTCTGAGCTGAATTCTATCAATTTGGGGAGCCAATATTTATTAAAAGTATGAGTTCCAGATTCCATTTCCTGGTTATCGAGAAAAATCGTATAAGAGCCATTAAATTTTCTTTTTGAACGGAAATTATACCATGTTTCTATTTGAACTGTTGATTTATCTGTTTCAGGGATAAATATTTCCTCTTCATCAGTAATAACTGGAGAGAATCGAAAGCGATCCATACGGTAAATTCCGTACGTAAATTCATCATTATTTAGAAAATGTAAATCCCAAACTATTACGCCCTCATCATTAATTTCAGCAGCCCTGGCACCAATATTCGTATTAGGATGCGTTTTTGTCCCAAACGTCCCTAAACGATTACCATTTGGCAATCTATCCGCATCACCCCAATAAGAACAGTAATATTCCTTAGGAGCGTTCCAGATCCATGTTTCATTAGCTGTCATGGTTTTTTCATCAATCTTAATTTCTAAAATCCGTGATTGCTGACTCATTCGATTTTCTTGATTGTGAAAGTCATTATCAAAAAGAATAAATGTATTTTTATCTACTTTCTCAATTGAATGAGCATGGAAGAATAAATTCGTCTTATTTTGTCCAGATATATCGAAAAGAGAGAAATTTCCATGTTCTCCAAGCCCCCAAAGAACCTCCCCTGTTTTGTGATCAATTTTATAGAACGTATTTGTATTCCTGAGATTTAGAAAGATAATATCAGTATCTACATCCCAAAAAAGGGAGTTTGCATGAGTTACATCAGCAGTTTTACCTAGCATGTCGTGATAAGGGCACCAATGTGTTGGAGGTATAAATGCACGAATATCCAAAGACCAGATCGATTCTCCTTTAGTATTATACTCAACAATTTCATCAAAACGATATCTAGAACCATTTGGATATGTAGTAAACACTTTCTTCAAAGTGAGAATAGTGTTAGTAAAGGGATTATATTCATAATCATGATGATGTTTCTCTCCTAAAGGAAATAAGGTTTGAGTGAAATCTGTATCAAAATTCCAGAGAGTCAACTCTGAACCTATTCTTAACAATATTGTTGTTGAGTTGATTAACTCTAGAGAATAATCCGCAAGGAGATAGCTTCCTCTAATAATCTCTTTTTGTCTAATTATACTACCGTCCATGTCCACAATAAGGAGGAATGCAATTTTATCACTACTATTTTCTCTATTTTCTTGTTCAAATAGAATTAAGTTGTAACCATTAAAAACTTCATCAATAGAGTATGTACTTGTCGAAATTGAGTTTATTCCTATTCTTTTCTGAGGAATAATTCGAGGAAAGACACTATCTTGGGAATTTGTATAAAATTCTGGTTCCTGTAGACTATCTGTAAAAGCAGAGGAAGCCAGATAAATCTGATAAACACTTCTAAAAAGAGTACTAGGTGTAAAAAAAATTAAGGTAATTAAAACCAGTGTGCATTGATAAGAACAGGATTTTGAGAAAAAACTAAGAGTCTTGTTATATTTCATTTATCTCACTAGTATCTAAAAGCGGATCATGAATAGCTCAAGATTTTTTAGATTATAACTGAACATATTAGTTTTAAAATTAGAATTTTTTCGAAGAGGAAATATAAAGGATCAAAAATAGAGAAATGAAAACCCCTGGAATTAAGACAATATAGGGGTATATGATGACACTAAAAAACATATTTAGCCATAATGGAATTAGTAATAAGAATAGAAGGCCTATAGCGAAAGAAATGAAGAAAAATAATCGGCTGAGATTTATTTTTGGCAACTCTTCACAAAATTCCTGTTCTCCTATGTTTGAGGATAATAATAAATTGTTTCTGAATATTGTAAAGCTTTCTTCCTGATAATATGTAAGTGGTGTTCGAGCATTATGATGCCATCTCTTTAGTCTGATTAACTGCAATCCTATGAGTGTTCTAATTAGTATGATAATACCCAAAATAATACCGAATAGGCTTGGAAAGAGGGGAAAGGAAGGTTTGTCAAAAAACCCTATTTGTTGAGACAGGTAATAGAAGTGAAGATAAGAGTTAACAGTAAGAATCACTCCTTGACTAATAGGAACAGTGATTTCAGGGTGATTACGTGTGTAAAATTCGAGGGTTATTATTAAGGATGTAGAAATAAGAAATGCTGCAACTGGAACCAAACTAATCTGAACAATTATATCAATCAAAATCAATACTAAAGTCAGAAATGTTGTGATCCAATAAATAAAAAGTAAAAATCGTTCATAATTCGAACGTACCCGTACAGACCAAACACCAATTAACTCTGGACTTAATGGGGAACTTGATGTAGTACTCATTTTAAATTCACTATCCACTGTGGGAATGGGGTTTCCTCTTCACCAAACTCTTGTCTTAGCATGATGAGTAGATTTTGATCGACAGAATCAACTTTTAGATATGTTCCTTGAACCTGTTTAAGGGTTTCACGAATTTTTTGTTCTCTCTTGGAATATTTATGATTAATTCTTAGTTTTACCATCTCTGTGTATTGAAGCTTCTGTAAGGTGTTTAAATCTTGAATTGAGTGTTTAGCATGTACTATTCCAAATTGATCACCGCGTAAGTCAACAAAAATGATCTTGTGCCCGAATTTGGCCAGCATAGTTATTGCTCTCATTTTATCATCTAATATTCCTTCAGTGTCACTTATAATAATCAATAATCCGCTTGTACCTTTCAAAGCAAAGATGAATGGAAGAATAGCATCGAATCGTGCGCGATTAGGAGATGCAGTTTGGTTAAATGTAAGTCTTGCTGTTTTTTCGTATAGTCTGGGACTTTTAAGGGGCTTCAAAAATTTTTGGGGTCCTTTTTCGTCAAATAATAGAAACCCAAAAGCATCATCTGTTATTGCAGCCATTTCTGCAAGCTCAAGGAGAGTGGTTAGAGCATATTCAAGTTTTCTAGAGCGCATTGTCCAACTTACGTCAACTGCAACAAGGATTCTGAAAACTAATTGATCTGTATATTCCTTCGAAATTAATTTTCTTTGTCTTGCACTAGCTTTCCAATAGATTTTTCGGGGTTCATCACCACGAATGTATTCACGTAAAGAAAAAAATTCATCTCCTTGTCCTTTACGACGATAAGCGTGGTGACCTGTGAGGATATCCCTAACTCTTTTTTTCTGGTGCTTGTCCAATCGAATATATGGTCGAGCTGGAATTACCCGAATGTTAACAGTATCCTCCATTTCATATGATTGGCGATATAAACCTAGTGGATCTCCACGATAAAAGATGAGCGGAAAGAATTGATAATCTCCCCGTTTAGCGAATGTAAAGATAAAGGAGAATTTTCGATTTTCTCCTGGTTTTAGATTAACGGTTTGATGAGTCCACCCCTCTACTAAAACAATTTCGTTCGAATGGCGATTCTCAAATGTTAATGTGAGAGGACGATCTTGGAGATTTTTCACCTGTAAATGACAGTGTAGAAATCCCCCTAAAGTGACTGTTGAGGCAGAAAAAACACGAAAAGCTGTAAAATTAGATTCTGTATAATAATAATGAATGAGAGGGAGGAAGTAGAATATTATAACAAAAGAAGGTAACCATAAGAAAGTTAACCCGAAATTCATACCAACAAGGATGCCAATGAATGCCATAAGTAAAAGAAATTGACCCTGAGGAGTTATTCCTAATCGTTGAGAGAGTTGTCTCACAATGATACCTCAAGTGCTAAAGAATGACTTCTGTTGATTTCAAGATGTTGTCAACGATTTGAATGACTGGAATTCTATCCATTTCAGTTTCAGGAGAAAGAATTAATCTATGATTAATTACTGGAAAAAATAATTGCTTAATGTCATCTGGTTCAACATAATCACGTCCTGAGATAACTGCTTTTGCTTGAGCTACAGTCATTAAGGAAATAGATGCACGTGGAGATCCACCTAAAGTCAATCCATAATGTTCTCTAGTTTTTCTCATTAAATCTACAATATATTCCATTATTTTGTCAGAAACGACGACTTCTTGACGGACGAACTGCTGAATCTTAAGAATTAATTCAGGACTGACTAAAGTTCGAACTGGAAGGAGATCTTGTTTTTGTTTCAACTGTAGCATGTTGATTTCAGAGTCCTTATTGGGATAAGAGATTAACTGACGAATAAGAAATCTATCTAATTGTGCTTCTGGAAGGGGATAAACACCAGCTTGTTCAATAGGATTTTGAGTTGCAATTACGAGAAATGGTTCGGGTAATCTATACGTTATCCCTTCATGGCTGACTTGTCGTTCTTGCATTGCCTCTAATAATGCTGATTGGGTTTTTGGTGGTGCGCGACTAATTTCATCGCAAAGAATTATATTTGAAAAGACAGGGCCCTTGATAAATGAAAATTCTTGGGTCTTCATATTAAAAACGGATACTCCAGTTATATCCCCAGGCATAAGGTCTGGTGTAAATTGGATTCGTTTAAAGTCCAAACCCAGTATTTCAGCAAGTGAATAAGCCATCATAGATTTAGCAATACCTGGAACACCCTCAAGTAATACATGGCCATTTGCAAAGAAACTAGCGAGAATGTTCTGAACAGCATAATCTAAACCAACAACCCGGTTATGAATTTCTTCTATTATTTCTTTTACTATATCTCTGATCTCATTTGGATCCATTTATACTTTCCTCCATAGAATGTTTTTTCAGTTCTTTGGTCAAATTGCTGGACATTTTCACATCAATATACCGGTAGCGTAAATAATTTTCATATTTAATCTTTTCAATAGGGGACATATTTGAAGAAGTTTGACGTATCTCATCTGCTAACATTACCCGATATAGATCAGGTGCTACACTCCTTTTTGTCAAGCGTGCTAATTCATTTTCTTCTTCTGATTGTAAAAATATTGGTAGGGGTTTGGTATCCTCCTGAGGTTGAAGAGATTTCCGAAAACTACTAGCTAGTTTATTGATCTGCTTTGTTCTCCTCATTCCAATAATTCCCCCGATTATGATCACTAAAGTAATTGCTATTAATGGGGAATGAAAAATGCTCATGAAAAATACACATGACGTTCCAATTGCAGCTTTTCCT
>JBHLPG010000375.1:0-3771 GCA_048939725.1 Promethearchaeota archaeon
GGGGCAATTAAAACTATTTCTCAGACATTCGATAGAGTGAATGAGCCCGAATTCAAAGATTTATTAACTGTGAAATCTCATATCACGGGAGAAGATATTAATCGCTTTACCCATATTCATCAATCTATCGAGGATCTTCTTGCCAAACAGGAAATGACTAGGAGAATATGTCGTTACACAGGAGGTTGTATTTTCCGGTGTATGGGGATTGACGCGATGAATGGGCTCTCTATTGTCACTCATCGTGCTGAGACAATGACTGGTCGTCCATATCACAAGCGTTGGTTAGAATACCTGAAATTTTGGCAAGAAAATGATATTGTAGCAACTTGCGCTCAGACTGATGTCAAGGGAGACCGATCCTTGAGACCTCACCAACAAGCTGATCCTGATTTATATGTCCATGTTGTAGAGCATCGAGAAGATGGTATTGTTGTGAGAGGTGCAAAAAATCACATTACTGCTGCAGGAATAGCTGAGGAAATTATTGTAACTCCAACGCGGTTTTTAACTCCCGAGGAAGACAAATATGCAGTTTCTTTTGCAATTCCAGGAGACTGGGATAATGTTTATCTAGTAACAAGAGCCTCTAACATGAGACCACGTGAATATACAGCTTGCCCTGCTGCAGATACAGGTGATGTAGAAAATTTCATTATATTCGATGACACATTCATTCCAAATGATAGAGTCTTTTTAGGAGGATATAAGGGTGAACATCAGTTTGGTGGCTGGTTGGCTTTACTTTTTGCATTATATCATCGTCACAGTTATACTGGATGTAAACCCGCTACAACAGATATAATTATGGGTTATTGTGCATTAGTGAGTGAATACAACGGTGTTGGTGATAAAAAACACGTTCAGTCTAAACTCGCTGAATTAATTAGTGTTGCTGAGCTTGTTAATGCATCTGGGATTGCTGCTGCTCATAAAGCAACCAAAGATGATTCAGGAACAATGATTCCAGATCCTATCTTTTGCAATGTTGGTAGAAAGCACGCAGGAAAGAATTATTACCACGAGTTAGAAACCTTGGCTGACTTGGCTGGGGGATTACCAGCAACGTTACCCTATGAGAAAGACTTCTTCAGTGACAAGATAGGTCCATTTCTTCAAAAGTACATTAAACGAAAAGAAGATGTTCCAGCAGATGATGTCTATAGACTCTATAGAACCCTTTCTGATACACTCTGTTCAGGTATAGGTGGAGTTATGGCCGTCGCGGGCGTTCATGGTGGGGGTAGCCCTGTTATGGAGGATATTGCAATTCTTAAAACATACGATATAGATGAGAGAAAGAAAATTGCTAAATATTTATCAGGTATTTCTGATGATTAAGCCTTAACTCCGTTTTTGTTAGAAATGCTTAGTCTACTTGGATTGTAACTAAAGGGCCAAAAATTTCCTCAGCATCATCAATGGCACTACTGAATATAGATAGATCTCCACTCCATTTAGGAATGACATCCTTGAATTTTTGTTCAAAAGAAATCAGGAATTTATGTAAAAGGCCGTGCAGCTCTGGATCATTTTTATTTGAAAAAATTGCAGCAGATAATCCCATCTTTCCATCATCAGAAATAATAAAGTGGGTACCGTGTCGAACAAGGCTTAAACTTGCACCTTCTTCTCCAGTTGCTTCGAGCATAAACGATCCAACTGCGGAGAGAGCACCTGAAATTAATGGTAGATCAACTTTTAGTTCCCTTTTTCTTCCAAAATCATAATGGAAGATAGGGATCCCGGCGTCATTAATTACTAACAAGAGGAAGAATTCCAAAGGAGGAAATGAGTCTCCAATCCAGAAGAGCGGAGCACTTGCTAGGAGAGCCAATCCTAACAATATGAAAACATTCATAATCAATGTTATGTCGAGAATTTGTTCTGTTATGAATAAGTAGCTTACGGGGAAACCAATATACATACCTAAACCGAGAGATTGGAAATTCAAAGTTGAATATCTGCCAATAGAATCACGAGGAGAGAGATCAACCCATAAGCTTCCATCCAGAGCTGGATGAATCAGTGCGAAAGAAATCCCAATAAGAAAAGCAGAAATAAAATATGCAGGAGAATAATCAGAAAGTAATCCGACTAATAGAGAGGCAAACACAATGCCATATATTGCTAAAATAATTGAGGTTTTCCTTCCCCATCGATCTGTGAGGAAACCAGATGGAAGGATACACAAACAACTCCCAAATAGAACAGCAAACCAGAAAGATTTGTACCAACTATCAAGAAAAGGATTAAAACCAAGGATAATACCTGCTTGAGCTAAGGAACCTATAGTCAAGCCTAACATCAGATATATTAGTGTGTGGGTCCAATAATAGGCACCAACAGAGGGGCGCTTAAGAATTCTGAATAATGGTGTTGACCAAGGATCATTTTCCCAGAAGTTCCAATCTCTGGCAGAGTAGTGAAAAATTATGCCTATTAAGATACCAAGAAAAGATATGAGAGAAAATGGAAAGAAAAAGTTAAAATCAAAGATTTCAGTTCCAAAAAGCAGTAGAAAGCAAAAAAATAATCCTCCAAATACCGTACAAGAATAACCTCTCCCACGATACTTCCATGGGATCATCGCTCCATATAGGGTGTGAGCAGCAATAGTTAAGATCCCCATGAAAGCGCCAAGACAGAAAACCGCGAGTATTAAGATCAATCCATTAACTATATATAATGCAATCATATCAATTGCCAAAAATAACGAACTACCGATCAGTCCAATGGTTATAAATTTCCCTAGATGTTTAGGATATTTATCTATTGCCATCCCACAGAATGATCCAGTAATCCCTGCTGGAACTGCCCAAATGATCAATATAAAGAAATCATGGGAACCAGGGAGAATGTTATTAGTATCAATGTAATCCATCATGTCAAAAGAAAAGATTAAGACAAAAGCGATAAGTAATAACCATATAAATAAGGATGGTAATAAAACAACTGTATAATAAACACGTTTGTCCCTTTTCACTTCATTTTCTTTAATTATTGCCAATTTCACCAGTATCCATTCTAATTATGATTCATAGACGTTCTATGAATATATATCTATGTACTAGGTTCCTGAGTAATCATTATTTGATATAAAAAAGTGATTATCTCAAGGTAAAAATAGGCTGATTGAGACTGTAGAACTCGGTTTGGTCGATATTTAAATTTCCCCCATAAATTCGTTCTACTGCTTCCTGAAATGGTGTATGACGCCTAGCTACGAGTAATTGTTGTGTTCTCATATATAAGGAGCGACGTTGTAGAGCTTCAACCTCCTTTTCCCTTGCGTGCCAGTCCACAATCTTTTCAACAAAGGTCGTTGCAATTGTTCCAACGATTCGTTCCTGATTACCATTCAAACAGATAATCATTTTTTGTTGATCATTTCCAATAAAATATAGTTCCTCAACTAGAACTTGATTGTTGTCGAAGCAATTGGTGTAAACTTTCGTAATTTCTTGTTCTAGCGTATTAAGAAAGGTTACAATTGTACTTGGCGGAATAACATTTGGTTTTATTACAAATTCTGTCTTTGTTTCTTTAAAATCAGTCTCAAACGTTCCAATTACGTAATAACTCTCCTCCCTTGCAGTATCGAAGGTTTCAAATAGATTGAGATCACTTACAGCATCAACAGTGATACCCTGAGCAATAAAAGAACTTTGAGTCATGAAAGAAGGTATTTTCCCCTGTTTTTTAACTTCCTTTACTTTTATAGACACTTTGGGTTTTAATTTCTTAGGGATCGGTTCCTTTTCTTCAATT
>JBHLPG010000376.1:0-3767 GCA_048939725.1 Promethearchaeota archaeon
TAAAATCGTCAGTTATAATAAATATTCAAGAGAATACATCCGAAATTAGTACTAATTTTTAATTACAATCCGACACTAATTGTACTTTTTCTAGTATTGTAACTTTGTATAATGATTTTCCAAATCATAAGTAAAAAATCTATCAGGGGGATTATGTGAGCTTAAAACTGATTAGAAATAAGAAGAGTTTATAGGTTCATCTCTTCTCTATTAGTTCTAAACTTTGATTGGTAGCTGATTAAGATCTTTTTAAAAAAGTTGATAAAAACTTGTGTCGAGTGACATTTCTCAAGGTGCAATTGTAATTTGATTCCTGAGGTTTATAAACGGCTGAATAATCATCACATTCGTCTTGATCCCCACGCAGAAACGTGGGATTTATGGATTAAGGGTGATAAAAGTCCTTCAGAAACCTATGAAGTTGCAATAGGAACAATATTGGTTCAGAATACTAATTGGAGAAACGTTAATAAAGCACTAGCGAACCTGAAAAGAAACAACATATTTTCTTTTGAGGATATACTCAATATTAACCGAGAAGACCTAGAAGAACTCATTAAACCTGCTGGATTCTATAAACAAAAATCTTTTTATCTCAAATCATTAAGCGATTTACTCCTAAGCTGTTTCGTGAATAAAAAGACGCCCTCTCGTGAAGATCTGTTAGCTTGCAAAGGTATTGGTAAGGAAACAGCGGATTCAATTTTGGTCTATTGTTTTCAACAACCTGTACCAATCATTGGAACATACACTCGGCGTTTCTTGACTCGTATATGCGGGGAAGGGGATTACCTTAAAAAAAATTACGAAGCTATTCAAAAAGAGATAGCTGGTGAGCTTGAAAGGGATTTCGAGGTATTTGGAAGATTTCATGCCTTAATAGTGGTCCATTGCCAGAATTTTTGCCATAAAAACCGTCCAAATTGTCCAGAGTGTTTTTTACGTAAGATATGTCTTTATGGCTCAAGATATAAGAACGACTTGAGAATTGCACAAATTCAGAGCTTAATAATCAAACCTACAAAAAACAAGCAGAATTCAAGGTGAGGATTACAAAGTGGATACAGATGATATTGTTGAAGTTGCGCTTGATTTAGTAAACATGAATGAATTACCTGCTGACTCTGCGGTATATGTTCCTGGAGAAAATATTAAAAATATTCTTTATGGCATTGATATAGGAGTTGCAGAATTACACTATGCCAAAGAACAGGGATTTGATTGTGTTATAGCCCATCACCCTGTTGGTTTAATCAACCATTATCTAGTCTTTCAGAAACATTTGGAGCAGTTAATTTCGAAGAATGTATCGGTTGAAACAGCTCAAAAAGTAATTGACAAGAGATTAGTAGGATTTAAATTCGGTTCACATGCTCGGAATTATGATGCAGTTCCATGTTTTGCACGATTAATTGAAATGCCTTTTCTAAACATTCATTGCCCCTCTGATGAACTTGGAAGAAGACTAATATCAAAATCTATCGAGAAATTAGAAGAAAAGATTAAGAATCCAATTTTATCTGAAGTGATAACTCATCTTGAATCCTCTTTTTCGGAATTCAAGAAAGCACAAACCAGAATAGAAATTGCAAAGGGGAATGAACAAAGAGATCCCTTGGGAAACTGGATTTTTAGTCATGGAGCATTCACCAATGGGGGATTTGATATTGCTGATTGCTATTATCAACATGGTGTTGATACGGTCATCTATATTCATATAGCACCTTCAGACTTATTTCAGATATTAAAACTTGATTATGGACAACTCCTGATTACTGGACATTTAGCTTCTGATTCCATTGGGGTCAATCCTTTTCTGGATAGATTAGAAGAGAAAGGGATGAATATTATAGCTGTTGGTGGACTGATACGTTAATCTCATGAGGTATTCTTCTTTGCGACTCCAGGAATATATCAATAACGAACAATTGTCTGCAAAAATTATTTCTCTAAAAACTTCTACAAAAACTGTAGAGGAAAGTGTAAAAGCATTAGGTTGTAAAATGGAAGAAATTATTAAATCTATTATTATAGTAACCAATACAAATGAATTCTATTTAGTTATTCTTCAAGGAAACAGAAAAATCAAAACAAAAAAAGTCAAAAAGTTATTGAACGTAAAAGATATTAAATTGGCTTCTCCTAATCAGGTTAAGAAAGAAACTGGATACAAGGTGGGGGATGTTCCCCCGATTAGTATAAACCTCCCAGTTATTCTAGACGAACTGGTACTTAAAGTCCCAAAATCATCTAAATTATACGGAGGTGGAGGAGCTTCATCAAAACTTCTTGCAATCTCTGTTGATGAACTTCTGGACTCAACTCACCCACTTATTGCTGATGTTTCAACACCAATTTGAAAGAGGTTTATTTTGCTGCCACTGAGATGTTTAATACTAGGGCATACCTATCAGATAATATCCTAAACTGGATCAGTTCACAAAAAACAAGAATTAGCTATACACGAATATGATGAGCTTCGTGTTTATAGATGCAAACGTTGTGGAAAGGAGATCATCCAAGAAGAATTCTATCAGTAGAAACATACTCACTTTGGTATTTTGTATTTCCGAGCTCGATTAATTCCCATATGAGTCATTAAATTGATAATTTGATGAAATTTTAGCTTTTTAATACTCTCTTCTCGTTCCTGGAGAATGAGCTCTATAAAATAGTCCTTCATAGCTGGAGCAAGATCATGAATTACCTCAGGAATGTCCTTTTGAGTTTTATTCCACTTTCTTTGAAATTTCTGTAGTCTCAACAATTTTCTTGGATTATTAACAACGAAAACATTATTATCTGTCGTAATAAAGTCCATTCCCTGCATGGATTGAGCTCCGAAGACGAGACGGGCAGGATAAGCTTCAAACAGAAGTTGGCAGTAATTTACTATTACTGCTGAGAATGCACTGATTAAGGCAGCATCGAGGGGGGGATTATATTCTAAATGAACAGGGACACCATTCGTAGAATGAATCACTCCCCAGGGGTCGCTAGGTATCATTGTTGAGTAATATGATTCAAATAACTCCCTCAATAAAGCATGAAAAAACAATAATTCTTCAAAACTCAAAGCAGAGAATGAACATTCACCATTTCCAACTGTAACATATTTATTGTAGGTTACTGCATTAACTGCTTCTCGAAACAGTGTATCTACAACGCTCTTATCTAAAGCATCTTCCTGGGAATAAAATTGGGAGTATATAACCGAGGCGCCACCAGCGAGAATACTTCGCATTTCATCCCACGGGGCAGACTCTACTTCAATTCGGCTCATTAATCTTGTAGTTACTAAAGGATCCGAAATCACGACATTAAAACTCTTCATCTTACTGGATAAGTTCACAATCATTATTTCCCGTGCTTGACTAGGATGTTGCCTTGGATATCTTAGTCTCACAACCCCAATTCCTTGACCCCAAAGCTCTGCTCCAAGATGAGAGACACTTCGCACGAAATCAAGTGTTTGTTCCAGTTTGATTTGATCAATATCACCGAAATGCCATTTAACCTCTTCGTCTATTACGAGGATAGCCCAATTATTAAGATATAAGCGCCGTTGATCAGTTTTCATTGAGAAATTTCCCTTTGATCTTGTTTTCTGTTTCTGAATTGGTATATAGTTAATTATCATTGAGGAATCTAAAAAGGATTTACTTATTAAACTCTCGGACTTCTTGAACCAAATTAATTTTTTTATTTTTCCCCGATATAGAAGAATATATACCTAATGAAACTAACTCTATTCCAAAGACAATCAG
>JBHLPG010000377.1:0-3762 GCA_048939725.1 Promethearchaeota archaeon
ATTGGGAACAGTTGCAATATTTTTTGCCTCGAAAACAGCTGTAACCTTGGAGATCTCTTGGATTCCTATTCTGACATTCATTGATACAGTGATATTTTACTTTGGGGTTGCGATATTAACCATGTGGTTTCCCCTTGACGGAAACACTTTCACTCCAATAGCTATTCTCTCCTTTATGTTATTTTATACCCCTATATACTTTTTTCATGGTCTTAAGATGATTCTGACCTCTAGATTCTTTTTGGACTCAATACCTGATCAAAATAGAAATTCAATTTACTCTCTAATACCTACTTTGCTTCTAATTACAAGTGCTCCTGTTGCCATAATTGGAGGCTCGTTAATTAAAAACTTCGGGATCTCAACGACGTCTTTTATGTTAGGAGTATTTGGGATGATCTCTGTCTTCTTCTTTTTTCTATCATTGAGTTTCAGGCCAACAGAACGCGATGGGAAGAATATTAATTTATCTTGTTAAATCAAGACATCTGAAGGCCACTCTATATGGATAATAAAGGATTTAGCTGTTGCACGGTAATATTTAAGAAAGAATCCATATTCGTTCTGTACCTTACGAGTAAGTTTAACTAATTCTTTTGAAATTAGATTATCTAGATATCTTTTAATGGTACCAGGATTCAAATTAGTTTCCTGTTTCAATTCCATGATGTTAAATTCTTTCTCAAGTAATAATTTGAGGATTAATTGCGTCTGTTTATGGAATAAAATGGGTACGACGGAAGGATCACTAATTACTTTTGTTTTAGGAATATCAGAAGAGTCATCTGAGTTTTCAGGTTTTTCAAAAAACATTGGTAAAAAGATCCTAGTAGATTATTATCCTTGAGATTCAATTCCATTAGCTTTTGTTTTCAATATAGTGGTGTTATAAATCCGTGTGGAAATCAAACTAAGAATAGGTAGACCAACCAATGCGTTTATGAAAGTGAAGATTAAAAAAATCATATTGAATAGTAGAAAGGTTTCCTCACTGGTAACTATTAGAAGTCGAGCTATATCAACAATAATCATTGGTACTCGAAAAAGTAGGTAATATCCTCCAACTGAAAGTATCAATCGTTTTAAATTCTGGCGTACAACTGAAAAATTTTCGATAATACATTGCTTCAGATTTCTAACAACAATAATACTCGGAAATATCTCAATTAAAGCGATGTAGAGTATCAAATCAAAACAATAGACAAGAACCTTGATGATTACAATAGATATACGATTGTTTTCTTGAGAATGAATCAATCCGAATAAATAGAATATGGTGAACATCTGATCCCCAACAATAATTAAAACATAAGGTAACGTTAAAACTGCAAAATATAACCAAAATTTCTTAAAATAAGTAATAGTTCTTTTAAATTCTGTAAATAATTCTCCAGATGTCATTATATCATTTGTCAAACCAAAAGTAGTCCTTGCGTATGATAAAAGCAAGAAAAATACTACGAGAAGAATCAAAGGTGTAAGCAATAGGAGAATCAATCTAACGATCTTTTCAAATTGAAAATAGTTTTCTAAAATAACAAATCGTGCAATAAAGAAACCAGTAAAAACCAATACAATAATTCCAGTTAAAAATATTATAAATGTCGAAATATAGGTTTTTTTGTATTCTGAATAAACCTTAAACGCGATTTTTATATCAGTTATTGACTCATTAAAGGGTATCATTATCATTTCCTCGTTAAAGTTAGTATCAATAAGTAAATTTGTTGCTAGTTATTATCTAACAATTATATTCATACTTTAATAGATTTCTATTGGTTTTGCTCCTATTGCAAAAAGCATCAAGCTTATAAACACGTTTTGCATAATTTGCAAAACGAATAATAATGGATTATTTAACAAATAAATTCATTTTATAGGATATTTTAGGAGAAAGTATGATGTATATCAAAAAAAATGAGGATAAGACAT
Source organism: Promethearchaeota archaeon (assembly GCA_048939725.1). Taxonomy (GTDB): domain Archaea; phylum Asgardarchaeota; class Heimdallarchaeia; order Hodarchaeales; family Hodarchaeaceae; genus Hodarchaeum. The sequence goes on from JBHLPG010000377.1 coordinate 1,933, forward strand.
TAGGGGAGGAAATAGGAAGTTATAAATCTTTAAATCTATTAGTTACAGCTTTTTTCATTGGATTAAGTATTTATATTGTCTCTCAGATAGGTGCTCTATTTTTAACCAATGACACCTATGGTCCAATTCTAGAAGGAGGAAATGCTTCAAAACTGTTGATAACTGACTTAATGTTTCTTTTTCTTTCTCTTGGTGTTATTATTCTTCTGATGAAAGGAAATTTGTCACAATCTGGATTGAATAAACCTGTTGGTGAACTTAGATGGGGAGTTATTGTAGGATTAGGATTATTAATAGGTTCAGTTGCCTCCATAATCATTATTATAACAGGTGCCGGTGGAAATCCTGCTTTACAGGATTTAGATATTAGGGAAAAAGTACTCTTAATCTGGTTATTAGCCAGTATATCTGAAGAAATTTTCGTTAGAGGGTTGTTACAAGGTTATCTGAATCCTTTAAAAAACTTAAAAATTAGTATTGGTAAGCAAGATATTTCATATCCAGTTGCTTTTAGTGCTCTATTTTTTGGTGCGATTCATCTCCCTTTGATATTTTTGGGAGCAGATCTTATAACAGTAAGCGTTGTCCTTTTAATGACAATTACCCTAGGATTTTTTGCAGCCTCATTAAGAGAGAATTACAATAGTGTTTTACCATCAATTGGCATTCATGTGGCTACGAACATAGGAGGAACAATGCTTGGTCCCATTGTATATGCAATCTTGTTAGGATCAATTTAAATCAAATATCTTCTGATAAATCATTCTGTTTGCTTCAACAATCTGTATAACTCTTGTGTATAGTTTTCTGGATACAAGAAGATGTAATGATGCCCCCCTGATTCGGTAAAGACATGTTCCAAAGCATCTGGAAAAAATTCTCGAAACTTTTCCATTGCATAGAACGCATCCTTGTCTCCCTCTGTCCCCAATAAAATCACAGGTCCCTTGTATCTTTTGACTTCTGGTTCTCGCCCAATGTAATCATTCAGAAAAGCTGTAGCGCCGTCAAAGTAATCATATAAGGTTTGTTTCCTTAGATTATCCATTCTTTGGGAGAAGTATTCACGATGGAACTGATTCAGAGAGAATGAGGGTAATCTTCAATTCGTTTTTTCTTCATAATTCTTCTAACAATGGAGATGGGTAAGACCTTAAACAAGATTTTTAATAATCTCGGTGAGGGAACCTCGGTTCTACCCCAAAGGAGTCCAGTATGTGTTAAAACAACTCGATCAATTTGTTCAGGTAGAAAATCCATCAGGAGTTGAACTAATCCCCCCCCATACGAGTAACCAATGAGGGTTGTGTGTTCAATCTCTTCTTTTGTTATTAATTTCTTGTAGAAGTCAATTACCTCAGCCACACTAGAAAGAGTTAGAGGGATAACAGGAGCAATAATACGATATTCTTTTTTTAGAGTATTAATAGGATAAAACCACATCTCGGGGCCAATCATTGCTCCATGAAAGAAAATAAGCGTTTTGTCTCCTTCTCCACATACCTAATATTCCCAAATGGATTCTAGTAGGTCAAAACTTCTTTTTTCAATAGAATTCTTTGTGTCATGAAAACATTTCCATTGCTCGTTAATGGTTTTTAGCTTTGGAGTTGAGATCGACATGTTTTGAACCAACTGAGGTCATCAAGTGATATATTCACAAAACTTAAAAAATGTTCACATATGAATACTTTTTAAAGTAGTTCCAAAATTCATTCTTGGAGTCCATTCATTCATGGAAAAATGGTTATCACAATTCAATCTCATGGAGTAAGCAGTATGTCAAGTACGACACTTTGGAATTTAATGATTAGAACAGGAATCCTAGTA
>JBHLPG010000378.1:0-1992 GCA_048939725.1 Promethearchaeota archaeon
TCAACTTCATATTGATAACGAGCCTTAAATATGTAATATCTGGGTCTACTGGTTGTTCCTCTACTCCTGCCCGGCGTGAATATTGCACGTTTAATCTCTGATGAAATTATTTCTCCCTTTGTACTCGGCCACGAAGCGCTTGATTTTGCTTTGAATAATCCTCTGTTACAGTAAGCAGTTAATACAAGGCCGCCAACAATTATAACAACTGAAGTCTTGACCTTCGTTGAACGTTTCATTTTCCCTTTTTTCTTCATTCTATTCCTTCATCATTCGAAATTCACCGCCAGTCCAAATCCGAATTCCTGCGAAGGCAGGAACCCAGACGTCTTATTTAATCATTAATCATTTGTGAGGGGGATCCAGACGTCGTTTTTAATCATTTATACGACAGGGATCCAGATGTCTTATTTAAAAAATCTGTTGCCTTTTCACTATCACACTTATCCATGGCTCAAACACTCAACTGTTCCCCTGCTCAAAGCCCCTCTTGTGCTCTTATTACTTGTGCTCTTTTAAGGCATTTGTTAAGCTATTCTATCAGGGTGATTCACTTAATTTTGTTCTTTTGAAATGATTTTTGAATTAGATCCTTAGTAGCTTGAATTTTTTCAATTCTATCTATTAAGAGTTCAACATCACCAACTCCCCAATGTCCAATCCTCGAAACGTCACGGACGTAATCTGGGGGGCTTTCCAAATTTGAATATTTTAATTTCAACCAAGCTCGAAGTCCACTTTTTCGAAGGTGAACACAACAAAAGATATTCTTGCCATGACTATAATTGATGCTTTTTGCACGATATCTTCTTTGAACATTAGGTGGATCGAGTTCCCTACAGAATTTATCAATTGTTCGATATAATTCTACAATTTCTTGAGGTTTCCCTTTTATGTGGTGTTCCTCTGAGTACTCTTTAACTTTTTCTCTTTTTTTATTAATAGGCACAACTTCTCCACGAGTTTCATAATCAGATGGAACCGAAACTTCTGTTGTTTGATTCCATAGCCTTTTAAGGGCGTTCTTAACTTGTATTGGTTTGATAGTATCATCTCTAAGTGTCGAGCGTATCAGTCTGATTAGTATGTTAGGTGGTTCCATAAAAAGTTTATCTAAAACTTTTCTTACCTTTCCTGTGGTGAATATTTGTTCGCCTATTTCGTCAAGTAGACCTTTAGCCATGGCATCCCGTGAGAAACGTGCGAATTGCTCCGCAACTTGTTCGATTGACAAACCCTCGGTTTCTTTGGGATCTAGGGAAATTTCGAAAAGCAGTTTGTCAGGAGCCTCTGCTTTCTCTGTGCTACGATATACCTTGTAGGTAACACCGTTAGTAAGAATGCACCATTCAACGCCAGCATTGGCAGCGTAACCAACCACCTGTGTAGTAGATTTAACGTCTGTAAGCGGATCATTGAGTGCTTTCGCCTCTATGAATAGAACCGGTTTACGATTAATTTTGGGTGCATAATCAACAGATTTTCCGTCAATAGTGGGATACTCAAGTTCGATTTCATCTGGGTCTGTCACATCCCAACCAAGAGCTTGTAGTAAAGGATCAACAAATATCGTTCGAGTCGGATACTCCTTTAAGTCAGCCTTTCGGTGTTTTTCCAGTTTAGTCTGGAGGCTTTTAATACAAGAAATTATAGCCTTCATTCCTCGCCTTTCTTAAATCTGACCATAATCTTTCTTTGACACAATTCTACAGCTTGTAAGCATAAAATCAAGAAAAATAAGCTAAATATTTTTGTTTCCGGATCCCATTTTCTTTCTCCTTTGGCCACAAAGTAATAATACTTTTTGCAGAGCTAAAGCACATGGTACCTATGTAACATGTTTACACTTATTTTATTTTTGTCATTGAATGATTCCGCGTGTGAAAACAAGAACCTATGTCACAGGCAGACTTGCTGCACATCTTTAGTTACATTAGACCATGGGTACTTGTTTACTCATTGACTTTTGAATTATCTATGATTTTTAGTAAA
>JBHLPG010000378.1:2006-3759 GCA_048939725.1 Promethearchaeota archaeon
CTATATAGTTTGAAAATGCTTCCCTTTCCGATTTGGGTAATTCAAAATCTGTAAGTTTACCACTATCTGGGTGATAAGCTTTTCTTATCAATTTAACTCCATATTCTTCCTTAGAAGCACCTATCTTTTCTCTTATTTTAATTTCAATCATTTTAAAAGCCTGTACAGCAGCACTTTCAAACTGGTGTGTTCCGAGTAAATCGAAGGATTTTTTAATAATATCAGGATGCACATATGTTGATGGCATTAAAGTATATCTTTCCAACACTTTATTATATTCTTTTTCTGAAAGTTGAAATCCATTTTTTGTAGGATGATAAACTTCTTCACCATCATCGTCATAACCTCTTTGATAAATTCTTATATCTATAAAGGTATTTGAATTATTCTTATACTTTACTCTTGAAAACCTAATGGATTGATATGAACCTGATTTAGCTTCACCAATAAACTCTTGATATTCAATTTTAGCATCTGCTTCTAAACTCATATTATTTTAATTGGCCTCAACAATGATTATACAGTCTGTACAACAAGTTCCCTTTTCTTCTTAAATACTCAACCATCTTCTTTAATTAAATGATTCCGCGTGTGCAAAAATAGATTCTGCACGTATAACCCGTCTATAGAAATTTATTAGGTCTCTTCGTCAGATTCACTCTCTTCGATAGGTCGTCTTCTACGCATATGTTTCATCGTGTAACGTTCATATAATTCTGGGAACCCCGAACTTTTGCAAATATACAAGAGAGGACGTTCAAGACTATCACAGAATTTTTGAGCACGTTCAAAATCTCCATGATCTACAGCCATGCTCAAATCGACGATTATTTCTAGCAATTCCATCATAGCCCTGGGGGAAACATCAATCTCACGCCGAATGCGGCGCGTACCTAGACGAGTAAGCTCCAGAATCTCCTCGAGAATATCTCTCTCTGTGCGGTGATCACCTTCGTCAACGTTTTGATGTTCTTTAAGAATCGTACTTACTTTATCTTCAAGTTTTGGCCACCACATTTCAAATACACCATCAAGAACTGAGTCTTCTAACTTTGTTTCACCTCCCGCGTTATTGATTGACTTGACCAATTTTTTGAAATCGTCTTTCTTGAATCTAGTGTTTTGGAAAATTGTAAGAGGACCTGTTAAATCAGTTGTTTCAACATCAAACAAAATGGTACATACGCGGGACTTCTCAAAATTCTTAGAAAGCGCACCTGACTCAAAAAGAATCCATGGTTTATTCAAGTTTTCCTTTGTTAAACAAATTATGCCTATGTCAGAACTGGATAGCTCAGACAGGATATCAGATCCCCATCTAGTGCCCTTTTCAATATCTGAAGGTGTAAAATAAGGCTTAACGAATTGAAGAACTCCTGGAAGCCACTGTCTGACAGTCTCTGCTAATTTATTACTGAGATCACCAGACCAACTTATAAATACTTTTGTTGCCATATTTCTAATCTCCATTCTCTTATCAACTAAAAAAATAATATCAAAAACTTTTTATTAGAAATTTATCAAATTAAGGCTCAAATCGCACCCTACCATTTTTTTCTTTTCACCTTATAGCCGTTCCCGGCAACCAAAATGTTGATAAAAAATTGCCTTTAAAATCCAATACCCACTAAAATAATTCCGTGAAATCTGTGCAATCTGTTACTCAAATCTGCGTAATCTGCGTTCAAAATTCTCTAATTCTCTAATCTCAAATTCGCTAAATACTGCCCCCAAAATACCCCAAATTAACAAA
>JBHLPG010000379.1:0-3753 GCA_048939725.1 Promethearchaeota archaeon
AATATAGAAACATTTTCTAATAATTTTGTGGCTTGCTGTATACCCTTCTTTGCTTTAGATAGGGAAGTTATGACATCTTCTGGTTGATTTTTTTGGTTGTAGAGTAATAAGTCAATATAACCTTGACATTGAGCATGATAATTTCTGAGATCATGAGTCATTAGATCAATTAAAAACTCATTATTACTCACCTTTTCACTCAGAAATGACTCCTTTGCCTTATGTTCTGTAAGATCGAAGACTAAGACCCAAGCTTTGGCCCATGTCGAAGCAAATTTTTCAGGAATATAGGTTAAATATTTTAAATAGATTAATTTCCCCTTTTTGGTTACAGCATACCCTTCTACAAGGCTTTGAAGTTTTCCTTCGAATAAGTCAATTAGAGCTTCCTTTAGAGGTGGAAATTGGAACGGAAGATTCATGTGCTTTAAAAGAGGTCCTAGTAATTCACTTCTCGATTCTTCCTCCATTACTTCCATCATTGCTCTGTTAAAATCGACTACCTTTATTAATTGGGCACATTTCATTATCTCTGAAGGATTCTCATCCAAGTATTTTTTTATATCGTCAGTTTTTTCCTTCAATGAGTCTGAGTATGTTTTTAACTCTGATAAATCTTCTTTCCACATTGAAAGAGGAGAGCCTTGAATAAGATCCCGAAATATAGCATCAATCTCGGTCAATGATTCATTCTTCCTTAAATAGGTAGATAACTTAGATTATACAATAATCCAGTATAATATCTATGTAAAAGTATATCAATACTCGTTTATGTTAGAGTTGCATCAAAACAAGAAATAGAAACAATTCCATTTACATATAAAAATAATGAACTTTGAATTGGATTATTCAATTCTTATAACTTGTTAGGTGAATAATTTTATGAAAGTTATTGCAATTAACAGTAGTCCACGAAAAAATAAAGGACTGACAGCGAATATCTTGAGACCGTTCCTTGAAGGTATTCGAGAAAGTAATGCAGATTTAGAAGTGTTTTATACCAAAGATCTTACAATCAATTTTTGCCGCTCATGCTATCAATGTTGGACCAAAACACCTGGAGAATGTGCTCAGAAAGACGATATGGAGACCCTTCTTCCCAAGTTCCAAGATGCAGATCTATGGATATTTGCTTCACCAATCTATTGTGATGGAATAAATGGATCAATGAAAACTTTAATCGATCGCTTGATTGCTCTGATGCAACCGAAAACAGAGTTACGTGCTGGTCGTTGTCGCCACCCGCTAAGAGATGATGTGAAACGTGGCAAAGTTGTTTTTGTTTCTAGTGCTGCGTGGTGGAAAATGGAAAATTTTGACCCCATGATGGCCTACTTCCAAGCATTTTGTAATAACTTTGATCGGAAGTTTGTTGGTGCACTACTAAGACCACATTCAGTCGCAATGGTGCCTTTGCGAAAAGAGCAGGTCATTGAAGAAATAACCACAGCAGCAAAAAAAGCGGGAAATGAAATCATTACGCAAGGAAAAATCTCTCAAGAATATCTTTCATCAGTAAGCCAAGAATTGATGCCTCAAGATGTCTATATAGACGTGCTCAATAAAGGCTGGGAAACGAAATCCTAGAATCCTAATCTTTTGTTTTCCACAATTAAGGAAGGAGAGATTGTTTGGAAGAGAAAAGAATACTAATATATAAAATACTAATTGGACTCGTCATCTTAGTCTTAGCAATTGCAGGGGTCAGGATATTTGCCATTGTTCTTATTTCTGTTCTTGAAATGGGTATAGTCTTACCTTACGAGGTTATATATATACCAATATTTCTTGCTGCAGTCGCTTTAATTTTTTCCTTGTCTGTTCTTGTTCAAATTATCAAAAACCGGACAGGCTAATCATTAATCACGATAAACTAAATAACCAGAATTACAAAAAACTCATTGAGATTAGTAATGTGTTCACCTACCGATGAAAGCTATATAAAATGGAGTTTCGTTCTAGGTGAAACTAACTAAAACCAGATCGTGTCTGATTTGAAGCTCAAGTTCAGGTTCATTTTTCACATTCTGCTGATTATTACCTTACTCGGTTGCATGACGAAGAGTAATACAATTAATCACTTAAATATTGTTCAAAAATCCTCTAGTGAAACAGCATCGGATATGTCCCCCTACGGACCACCCATAAGTGAGTTTCATACTGTTTTATCTAATTTTAAGACACGAGACTGGACTGAAGACATAGAACACTATAGAAATCTGGTGAAATTTTTCAGTCAAACTTTTCCCAACCGAGGATGGCAAGACGAAATGCCTCATGATCCGTACGAAAATAATACCTTTGCTGTTGAATGGTTTGAGGAAAAACTCCGAAATGTTACTAATGATGAAATTGAGCCTTTACCAGGACAATCTTCATTCCGTCTAGGACAATGGCAAAATATTGTAGGGGTAATTCCCACAACAAATCCATCTTCAACTGCCATTCTTATTGGGGGTCATATTGATTCCGAGATAAACACTCCAGGAGCGGATGATAATGCTTCTGGAGCAATGGCGATCCTCGAGATCGCCCGTCTGCTAACTGAATCTAATATGAGTTTTAACACCAATCTTATTCTATGCGGATTTAACAGAGAAGAAATTTCACGATCTGGATCAAAAGAGCTCGCTGAATACCTCGCGACCAACCAACCATTTGATATCCAGCTAGTTATTAATTTTGATATGCTTCTAAACCAAAACAAGGGAGAGACAAATAAAATCGATATTATCTTCGATGCAGACCAAGAGTATGAAAATGGTAGCTACTGGGGTGGCCTTTTCAACGCGACCTCATACAATTATGGAGCAAACTTTATCCGTACAAACTCATCAAGCGATGATTGGCGCTGGAAACGTAGTGACCATTATAGTTTTACCACCTGGGGTTTCCCTTCTCTCTTCTTAATTGAGGCCAATATGACAGATAGATATCATCGTCCAACGGATGTATGGAACACCAGTACCTATAATTATACACAGGCTTTTGAAGTCATTCTATCAACCTTAGGGGTATTAAGTTTCATTGAAGAGACAACCTCTACATTTCATGGTTTTCATGTTCAAATTAATTCCACAAATCATCAGAAGTTCCTAATCGTTCCAGAAGAAGACTCTGTTATTGCGGCTCGTTCGTGGGATTATCGCACTGGCGAAGAACCACTATTTATAGTTAAAACAGCAGATGGAGAACCCATTGCGGACGCGAATTGGATAGTTAATAGCAGCCTGTCCTATTGGGTGGGATCACTTGAGAATGAATCGGTTATAATAGAAATTAATGAGAGAGCTTCAGACATCAATCTTGAAATTACAGTAGGATTGGACACTAATGATAATTCATTTCCAGACATCTGGGAGAATGCCTTTGAATCACTCGGATCAGAAGACTCCGACGATGATAATGATGGCTTGACTAATTTTGAAGAGTTCAGTTTCAATCTCCATCCTCAAGAAAATGACTCAGATAATGATGGTTGGGAAGATGAAACCGAGATTCAACGAGGAACTAATCCCCGTGATTCAAAAGATTATCCAGGATCTACTTCATCTACTTCTACATCAGTCCAAACCACTTTTCCTTCTACCACAACATCCACGAGTGAAGAGTCTCCTCTAACTACCCCTACTTCTACAGACATTATTAGCTCACCAGAAACAACTTCTCCACCAGCGTCATCTACATTTGAAGATTCAACCTTTATGGATACCCCTAGTTCTCAACAAAAACTCTCTTCAAAGGCATCTACGA
>JBHLPG010000380.1:0-3702 GCA_048939725.1 Promethearchaeota archaeon
ATCTATCTTTTAATGCAGGATTTCCCCAAAGCTCAAAATTGGTATAAAAAAGCTTTAGAAATTATAGAAACAGATCTTCCTGATTTGAATGTTTCAATAACGGCCAATCTAAATTTGGCTTATATTGAACTTGAAAAAAGTAATTACAAGCTAGCAGAGAACCATTGTGTTTTAGCAGAAGAATATGCAATGATGTCTGGATCAAAATCGTTCATTCTTGACTCGAATTTGTTAAGAGCAAATCTTTGGATCGATTCTGGAAATGACACTGCAGGTATAAATTCTCTCAAGCGAATTTCCAAAGAAGCAGAACAGAATGAAATATGGTTTATCCTGCAAAAAGCTAACTATAGATTAAATGAATTATGACAATAACTAAGTAAAAAAATCTGTCAGAGATTTCTTAGAAGATTCTTTCTTTTTTCTTCGTTTTTTTTCCTTTATTTGAGGAGATTCCTTAATTTTCCTTAATTTTTTAGTTCTACTCGCTGACTTATTATCAACCTGCACCTTTCTTTTCTTCTTGGAAGTACCCCGCTTTTTTGATAATTGGTTCTCGAATTTCTTCTTCCTCGATCTTTGCTCCTCTTTTATCTGTTCTAAAGTTTCCCTATCAATTACATGTTCTTTGATACGCTCTATTTGAGGATAGATTTCACGTATCCTTTTTTTTATTGCACGGTTTTCCTCCTTACTTTTGACGAAGAAGTCAATTTCTCCATTCCAATTAATCTTAGTTTTACGTTTACCAGGTTCAATATCAAAGAGTTGAAACTCTAATGCCAAATCTGCAGCGATTCTAGGATTATTTTCAAAGATAAATCTCAAATAAGGAAAATAATAACTAATTGCTTCGTGAGCTGAAACATTGCATACTCGGCCAACTTTGGCTGCAATTTTCTTTCCTTTTCTCTGACGGGATAACATAATCCAATATGATGGGACTTGTAATTGCCAATCTGGGAATGAAGGTAAACTAGAAGTAGGTGAAATAACATTGGCCAATTCTTTAGTAATATAATTATAGAAATACGCTAATTGGGACCACACCATTTTAGCTTGAGCCCGAGTCAGAGCTACATCGGCTCTCGCCAATATCTCATATACCTCAACAATTTGTTCATAATCATCTTTTGGTAACATATAAATCGATAAATCACGCAGAAGAAGAAGAAGTTTACTATAATCTACATCACTTAACAACCGTGTTTGCTCATAAGCTTTCTTACCATTTGCTTCAACGAATAGTGTTTGAAGAAATTCCCGAAAATCGGCAGTTGTATCTCGATAAGAGATAATTTTGAGATCTTCCTTAACGATTTCGTCTCCTCCGGCTGCTAATATTTGAAATGAATTAATCGAACCGCGAATATCGTTTTGACTGATTTCTATTAGTCTGTAGAGAACGTCATCGGAAACAGAGATAGATTCAGCTTCAGCTATTCTACGTAAAATTCTCAGGACATCTGCAGATGTAGGAGCCTTAAACTCACGTAATTCACAATATTTCCTAAGAGTCTGGAATTTCTGCTGGGAAATGTTATTTGCTGTTAAAATTAATGGAATTCTTGTGGAATTAATAATGTCCACAATCTCTCTCAATCCACCCCGATCAGCAGTTCCACTGAGACCATCCACTTCATCAATCAAAAGAATCTGACCAATGACCTTCGAGTCTAAATTCTCCTTAAGAGAACTGAAGAGAGAGGCATTCCGAACACTTTGAAGAGACTTTTTATTACGATTATCAGAAGCATTAACAACAACAACGTCAAAGTTTAGTCCATTAGCAATTGCAAGTACTGAACTAGTTTTTCCAATTCCTGGGGGACCATATAACAAAATTGCCTTTTTTACTAATTTGGATCGTAATTTTGGATTTCTGAAACGATTTAAATAGGCAATAATTGAATTTACACTCTCTTTATTCCCAACAACCTCTGATCGTCGGGTTGGTGCATGTTTTGTCACCCAGGCAGAACCCAAACATTTTACCCCTGTTTCTGTGCAACTGAGATCATTTTTGCTAGGAACGCATCTAGCTGAACTTGAGGATTAGAACCAGTGGCAATACGATAATCGACTTCAGAAAGCATTGATAAAGCTGAATATCTAACTGGTTCAGATATCTCGTCAGCAGTCATTCTACTTAATTCTCTATTGAGATGTTTCACAAGATCTTGCCCTGAAAGCCCATAATTTTCCATTAGAACTTGGATTTGTTTTCGCGCTGCAGAAAAATTAGGTTGGCTTTCCAAACACTCCAAAATCGCAGCTCTTACTTCCGTGGGTTTAACATAACCTTGAACTTGATAGATTACTTCTACAGTGATTTCTGGAGTAATTGAGGCAGAAGCTTGTAAAGCATTGATCGCTTGACGAAGATCCCCCTCTGAACTTTCGTATAAAGCATCTAATGCTTCTTCATCTATCTGCAATTGTTTTTTCTCAGCAATATATTGAAGGCGTGATTTTATATCGGAAATATTAAGCCCAGTGAAACGAAAAATGGCGCATCGCGATTGAATAGGACTGATGATTCTGGAACTGTAATTGCAAATAAGAATAAATCTTGTAATTTCATTGTATCGTTCCATTGTTTGTCGTAATGCATGCTGTGCATCACTAGTCATTTGATCTGCTTCGTCAAGAATGATAATCTTATAACTTGAAGATCCTGATGGCAATATCCTGGCAAAATTCTTTATATCTTGACGAACAACATTAATCCCTCGATCATCTGAAGCATTTAAACGTTTTACATTGCTACTACGCTCTGAAGGTGGAAAGATTTCGTTAACAATTGCCTCAGCACAAGTTGTTTTTCCCACTCCTGGAGGGCCTGAGAAAAGCATATGGGGAAAATCAACACGACGTACAAATTGCTTTAGACGCTTTACAATCTCTGATTGTCCAACAACTTCGTTTAAGGTCCTCGGCCTGAATAATTCTGTCCACATTCGTTCAAGATTGACCATTTCTTTCCCTAATCAAGCTTATTTCTTTTTTATTACGAATAATTCACTTTATTCTTCGTCTTCATCCCAATCCTCATCAGAATCCCACTCCTCATCCGCATAGACTTCTTCACTATCTTCTTCCTCATCAATCTCTGTTTCAGGCTGCATTGGAGCAAGAAGATAACCAAGGGTTATGCCTGTTTCATTTGAGTAAACAAGTTTTAATGGATGATTCGTGCTAAATGCAAGGTTAACAACTGCAAATGCTTGATCAACCAAGATTAGATTTTTGAAGGTATCAATCGAATATAAAGCCTCACAGTGACCATCACTAGTAATTTCAAGAGCTTCAGATTCATCAGAAGCGACATCAAGATCGATTTTAACTTCTTTTTTATCTTGGTTACTACTAAAGCTTAATTTTCCCGAATCAGCAGATATTTTCACACTACCACCAATAATTGCTGCGTCTCTGATGAATTCGGTTAAGGCACCCCCACGTAGTTTCGCATGGGCATCATGTTTAAGAGAGGAAGGATCAGGAAGTGCATTCTCCTCTGCTAGGGTAAGAGGTAGCACAAATTGTCTTTTGACATGACTTTCAAAGAGAAAGTTAAGAGTGTCCTTTGCTTCATCTAGCTCTAAAGTTAATGTATCATCCTTTCTGGCGCGTTGTAAAATCCTCTTCAAATCCTGCATTTGAATAGTAATAAGATATTCTTTATCACAAACAAAATCGCCA
>JBHLPG010000381.1:0-3701 GCA_048939725.1 Promethearchaeota archaeon
CTAACCCATAAGCATCACAATAGAAGTTAGCTTCTAAAACCCATTTTGGTTCCCAAACACCCCAGTTACTACCACAACCAGCTATTGTTTCATATTCAGGACCATCAACATTCACTTCTTGTCCTTTGAAAGGTCCTGAGAGAACTTTATGGCCTCTAGAGATATGACTACAAGAGATTGTACATCCAATCCAGCACCCATCTGTTCCCTTTCCAGTGTCTGTATACACATTTCTCATTATTTCTCGTGTATAGGGGAACTGTTCGCCTTTCAATTCCTTGTGAGCACCGAATCGAAAGTTTTCTACGGGGAGTAGGTCAAAGTCATTCATGATCTCAGGAAGATGTCCAGTTCCTACAACTCGCATTTCATTCTGTTCGGGATCATTCTTGATAATTTCTAAGTTATGTTGTTTTCCGACATTTTTAGCCATATCTAGTTGTGCTGGATTATTTATCTTAGAATCAACTTTAGGAGATCGGCACACTAAGGCTTTCAGACGTTTATCTCTAAAAACTGTCCCTATACCTCCTCTACCAGCCTGTTTGCAACTTGCCCACTTACGTTTCTTGTTATACCAAGAAAAATTCAAGCATCCCCATTTTGAATATTCAGCTCCCTTACCTGCAGAAACAACACTTACACGATTTTTTTCTTTATCAGTTGAATTTGTAGCATACTTCTCTGTTAATTGTTGGGTAAGTAAGTGAGATTCATCAGGAATATTCTCTGCGTATTCAATTCTTATTATTCCTTCATCTCCATTAATGAAAACAATCACATCATCCTTAGATTTGCCCTGAATTGCAATTGCATCAAAACCTGAGAACTTAGCATAAGGGCCAAAATAACCCCCCACATTACTATCAATGACGATTCCCGTTAAGGGGGAGATTGTTGTAACTATTGATTTCCCTGATCCAGGATAAAATGTGCTTCCTCCGAGAGGGCCAGAAGCAATACAAATGACATTTTCAGGGTCATCCCATTTAGTCGCACGGTCTTTATGTAAGGAATTCCACATCAACCATAAGTCAAATCCTTTTCCTCCGATGAATTTCTCCTTCATTTCATCGGTAACTGGTTTGATCTTAATTTCATTGGTAGTTAAGTTTATGTATAATGTTCTATTTGCATAACCTTTATCAACTGGTCTTAATTCATAAGATAGTTCATTTAAAATCGCCATTGTCGCGTTCCTCCAATAATAACATAATAATATTAGATACTAGGGACAGAGAGGGTTTAAACATCCGATTTAAATAAAACTATATTAATTTGATTATTAAAGGAAGAAACTAGAAATGAGTAAAACCCAGAGACATCAATCTGAACTACAATCACTTTTTGCTGAATTTCTTCAAACAAGCCACGACAGGAACCTGACCGATTATCTATTAGCCAATAGCAATCTACCAGGTCGTAGAGCGAATTTAGAGTTAGCAAAAGCCTTTACAGTAGTAATTAAAGAGAATTTATATGATAATAAAGTGATTTTGTGGGATTTTGTTATCTCACTCCTCAAGATTACTCCAGAGGAAGCTCCAACAAATAATCCCTATGAATTCCTTCCTTTTTGCGGTACATGGGCTGTTGGGGTTATAGGAGCAACTTCAGAAACTCATTTTAAAGAATCTTTGATCCATTTAAAAGAACTATCAAATGATTCACGTTGGCGTATCCGAGAAGCGGTTGCTAAAGGACTTTATGAACTTCTCGCGGTTCATAGTACTGAAACTATCAAAGAAATGAAAACATGGATCTCAAAAGATGAATGGTTACTAATGAGAGCTGTAGTAACAGGAATAGCTGACCCAAGGTTACTTCAAGATGAACAGATAAGTAAACTAGGATTGAAACTTCATAGAGAGGTTCTTACTCATGTAGAGGCATATAAAAATAGAAAATCAGAAGAATTTAAAATACTCAAGAAAGGTTTAGCATACTCTTTAAGTGTAGTTGTTCAGGCCAACCCTGAAGAAGGTTTTGAGTACCTCAATGAGCTAGCGATATCTCAGGACAATAATATTGTATGGATACTCAAACAAAATCTAAAAAAGAACAGGTTGATTAAAAATTTCCCATCCAAGGTTAAAGCTTTAACTAACCAATTAAAATAAATAAATTTTCTGATAGAACCTATCCTTTTCTGTCCCATCTATTAAATCTGATTTTATCATCAGGATCAATTATATGTTGCTTTAAAACCTTTTTTCCTTTTTTTGGATACCCAAGTGCAAGAATACAAGGAATTTCATAGCTAGCAGGGATGTTCAATAATTTTTTTAGTGATTCTGGAGATTTGGGAATGCGGGTCACGCCATAAATCCCTTCTGTTACAGCAGCAAGGAGAATATTTTCGATACAAAGCCAGATAGAGGCAAATGCATTTAACGATGAGAGGTTTGTAGGTTTTAATAGGGGTACTGACCCCTGATAAAAACATGGAATTATAACAGCCCCAGCAGTAAGAATCATCCTAGCTTGCCTTGGAATGGCATATAAATACATATCACGCTGTTTTTCATCCGTTAACCCCCACTTATCAATAATATTCATTGATTCTTTTTCATCTCTTTTAATTATATTATCACCTTCTTTTCCAATGAGGTTTTTTCGCATCTCTGCATCATCAATAAGAATGAATTCCCATCTTCTCAAGTGATCGTAGGTAGGTGCTTTTAATCCACAAGATATTATCTTCTTTATACAATCTAAATCGATAGGTTTATCTTCAAATTCCCGAACTGTTCTTCGTCTATTTACAGCTTCAAAATACTCCAATTATTTCACCTTTGAAGTAGTACAGAAATTAACTTTTTAGATCTATTTAACATTTGATTTTATGGCAAATTGGTTATAAAACAAGAAATTAATGTTTCAATCTCCCCTTATATAATGATATTTACAGCTCTTAAGAAAAAATATTGATCCATATAGTTATATCAATCTAGGCTTGTTTTAACCTCCTCCCACAGGGGGAACACAGGTTATAATGTCCCCATCTCTCACTTTTTCATCCAATCCATCAAGAGATTCTATATCCTTTCCATTCAAGAGTACGTGAAAGTGACTTTTTATTTTCCCACTCTTTGAATGAACTAGATGTTCCAGCACAGATTTTCCAATTTGCGTTTCTAATGCGATTAACACGTCGTGAACAGAAGAACCATTAGCATAAAAAGTCTTTCTCCCAGCCCAGCGTTCTAAAGGACCGTAGAAAGTGACTGTAACAGTCATGAATTAATCCTCTCTAACGCCAGATCAGGGAAAGTGAGATTTAAGCCATTTTCCTTACGACTTCTTCAGCGACTTCTAGAGTGGTATTTGAACCACCCATATCATAAGTTCTCACTTTTTCTTCCTTTATGACCGTTGATATTCCATGTTCAATATTTTGTGCAATTTTTAAGAGAGAAGAATCTCCTTTAGCTCCGAGCCAATCTAACATCAATTTAGCTGATAAGAATGCTGCAGTTGGATTAACCTTGTACTGGCCCGCATACTTGGGAGCCGATCCATGAGTTGGTTCGAAAAGTCCATAAACATCCCCATTCGTCGAAGCACTAGATGCAAATCCTAATCCTCCTACTAATTGAGCAGCAAGGTCACTTATAATGTCACCAAACATATTTGTAGTTACCATTATTCCGTAATCTTGAGGATTCTTGATTAACCACATACACATTGCGTCAATATTT
>JBHLPG010000003.1:0-54157 GCA_048939725.1 Promethearchaeota archaeon
GGTATTCCTAAGGCGACGGCTATTTCTGTCCACCCATTTAGATATAATGCCAGAGCTTCAATCAAACCAAGTTCTCGAGTTCCATCACCAATCCTCACACCACTATCTAAAAGGTCTTGAATATTACTTGAGTCAATATGTTCCATATCTTCTCCAATTATATAGTCAATTCCTCGACTTCTCAAATCTTCAACTAAGGGCATAATATAAAACTCTTCCCTACAGGCTTGATATCCCTTATCCCATATGCGTTTACATACCCTTTCATTTAGGATGTTTCTCTGTGACCTTTCCGAAACCCGATTATCGATAAACGTAAGATCATTATTTTTCAACCAGTCAAGCGATTCTTGGAGAAGCTTCCCTGAATTTATTAAATCATATAACTTTGGAGCAACATATGTAACCAACAAGACAAACTGAACATCTCTTATCCCTAGTGTAAACTCTGTAGAAGCCTCTAATTTAGCTCGAATTCGTTCTATGCGGTCAATTATGTTGCGAGGGAGCTGAATATCACCTGGAATATTATGTAATAACGGTCTTAAATATTTTCCAAACTTCTTCCTCAAAGTTGTCTCACTTACATCAAATTCTTCCTGAAGATCATTGAAAATCTTTCCCTCTAATATCCTAGTGAACAATTCTGTTTCCGGAACTCCTTTTGTCGTCATTCCCCAATTCGTCGGTCCGCGATAGTAATTTAACCCGCCATAATTTCTATTATTTGAGTCGTAGAAATCCATGTAGAAAGTCTCTTTAAGATCCATCTCTTTTTGAGAATAGCAGATATCTATGACTTCTACTTCCCAACCTTCATCAAGACTGATAACAGCAGGATCCTCAGAGTCAAAATGCTCAGCTAACTCAGGTAGGAATAAATTTCTAGTACCAAAATCATGATTTCGAGCTCTACGTCTCTCGGTTCCCCATCTTGATTTATAATCTTGAGCTTGGCCAATATATACCATTTGAATATCTAAGTCGTTACCATACTTATCTTTATGTCGAGTCCATTTATAGATATATCCAAACGCGTCTTGATTTGATGATAACTTATCTATTATCTCCTTAGAGATTTTTAAACGACTTTGTGCGAAAAGCTTTCCTTGATTGTCTAAATCCTCCCACAAACTACCAATTGCTTGCTCCAAATTCGAATCAAAATCACTGCGATGAATATCAAGCTCTAAATCTTCAAATGCATCCAAGAAGAAATCATAAGGTAAACTCTTCATATCCAAATCAAAATCTACCTGCTTCAGAAGTTCACTCAATCTATCAATATTTTCTTGAACATCTTCAATCTTATTTATGTGAAACTCACCCGCCATTCCCATCTCACCAAAAGTCAATGCTGCGAGTCCTAATTCTGACATAACTGAAGGATAACTATATACCGAAGGAACGGTCTGGACTGAAATATCCGTCTCAAAATCAGTTTCGAAAAGCGGAGCGATATTAATCGCACTGGTGTCAATCGCAGGAGATGGCTTTAATTTCTCAAGCGTGGTAATTGTATCTTCTAATTGCTTCTCAAACACCTTATTCATGTAATAACCATGCAATCGATTCACTATGGAATCAGTAGATAGATCAAGTCCTTGGGAGAGGATTCCAAGCGGTGCCCCACCTAAGAAAAACCCAGGAACAGATATTATGGTACCAGCAATAGCGTTCGCATTCGATTTTATCCATTTTAATGTATTTTTAACCTGTTCTTTAGCGGTCTGTTGCTCTATCAGTAAATCTTGAGCGGCAAGATCAATTTCACTGTCGATACCTTGTTGTATACTAATGTCATTATTAACATCAGCCCCACTTGGACTAATTAACGCTGAAACCCCACCGATTATTGCTTCACGGAAGGAAGTTACCAATGTAGAAATCAAATTAGCCAATTCAGCATCTCCCCCTACCTCGTAGAATCGGGCTTTAACCCAATTCTCTATATAAGGATCTACGTATAACTCTTCATATATTTCAGTGATAACACTACCAGGAATATCTATCGCCCCTCTTGCTAAACCGGTTGCGATCGATGTACCATACCGTATAGCGCTTGCCGCAGCAGAAATCGGTAGTAAGATAAGGTTAGAAATTAAGGTTGACCAGAAGGTAACTAATACCGTGTAATCCCTTTCTGCATCGTTTGTAGCGTCAGTGTAGGCCATATAATGCTGGTTAAAGAAATCCGAAATAGCATATGAAGAAGTCTGTGCTAACGCCCTTCGACCAAGATCACTACTGGTATCAATAATTTCCGGAGAAAAGACATTAACGCCATAATTAGAATCAAGAGCGTCATTCATTGAATCAAGATACCATGTGTCACTATTAACATAAGGATTATAACTCACTGGAGCGGTATAGGGAACAATGGTTGCAAATGATATATGTACATGATAATTGAGATCGGTTGTCCAATAGAAGGTCTTCGCAAGTTCAGCCCACTCATCTTTACTTGAGAAAATAATCTCCTCTAAAGATCGATAAAAGTACAAATTACCGTCGATTACAGTATAATCACTAGGATCTACATCTACCGTCTTTACCACATAATCAAAGAATGTTTTTTCGACATCAATTGTAATGAATGTGATAGGATAGTTGAACTCTGTAGTAGAAAGCGGAATTTTCGCTTTATATACTCCCAACTCTTCAGGTTGAAGTTGATAAGCATTAATTGCGTTTGCAATAGTACCATACCCACAATCTACTTCTACAGTCAGTATGGAATCTTCAATTAGTCCTTGCGCTTCTAATTCATTATATCGGTATTGACTTACAATAATCGGAGAATATAATGGCGAATAGCTCTGGGTAAGAAGTGCTATCTCATCTTGACTATTGGTAAAAGTATACTGAGGTACACCATTAATACAATAAGGACGGATAGAATCAAGTTGACTGTTAGAACTAGCCTTTACCGCTTGCTCTAAATATCCAAGAGAATTCGTTTTATATGCGTCATATAATGGAATATTATCTCCAACATTAAGCGTAAGGCTATACAGTGGAGTCCCCGCAGCGATAGGAGGAGCATATAATGAATGCATCGTATCAGCTAAAGTAGTAAGCTCAGAGGTAAGTAAGAAATAATCGAGATTGAAATTTTCAAACTTCTGATTTGTTTTTACGAGAAAATAATATATTCCTATGCGTTTGAGGTAAGTCTTAAGTCCCTCAAAATCATTGGTAGAAGCGTAATGCTTAATAGTAAAATCTTGAAGAGGTTCCCTTCGATAATATTGTCGGTAAAGATCTAGTAGTTCTTGAATTGCTTGCTCACCAGTGAGGAGTTCTAAGGATCTCCAACTGAGTGGGGGCGTCACCACGACATCTGCTTCAAAAGTACTCCCTAAGGCGCTTCCGTATACTTTCGAATAATAGGCACCCTCATGTCCATTATTCGCTGAAGGTATCCCTTCAGCTTCGACATCAGACACCCTCATCCTATTAAGTGATTTAGGCTGAGAAGGACCAGAATTGGAGGTATAATAGGTTCGTGAAACTTGAAGGTTCTTCATTTCTTGCTTCTTTATCTCTTGACCCCACCATGTTAAACCAAAATAAACTGCAGCAAACACGAAAGGTGCCAACCAAGGAGCAAATATAGATACAACTATGGAAGCGACCCCCGCTGTCACCGTAGATCCTACTTGCTCTGCGACATCTCTCCATAACCCACCCTCATAGGAATGATATGCTTTAGCATATAACCTGTGATATACATCATAATAGAGAGCATTGTTATTCTTAAACGTATCTTCTTCCAATCTGTAAATTTCAAATATATGGTCTTTCGGTCCATATCCATCAGATAATTCTTTGGGATATAATACCTCGATCATGGTCAGCGTGTCAAGACTCATTAGCCCATCATCTTTATACATAACCATATCTGACTCTCCCGAAAAATGAACTGTACCAAAATCTTCATTATTTAGCTGAACCATTATATAAGGGATAAAATCATGAGAGCCATCATAATTATATCCAATAGAAATTACATCATAAGTATTATCTCGGCTAGGAGCTAATATGAAAACGGTCTCATAAAATCCATTTTGGTCTGAATCAAAGAAAAGATAATGACCGTCAGTCTTAGCATCCTCATGAGATACTTTAGCACTAAAAGCTTCTTTATCGGAAGTATAAAATACTTTTCCATCGACCGGAGTAATAAGTACACCTTTTACCTTAAATGTGGTGACACCTTCATTTTTTACTCCTTCTGGATCCTTTTGCAAATAGTCGTAAAATAGACTGTAGCGATTGTTAATATTAAGGCATATCTCCTGTTCATTCAGATGGGAAACGCTTATTGATTCTCCTTTGGTAGTAGTAACCGTATCAAATTTCATAGGTACATTATCTATTCCCCAGGTATCTGCAGTCCACCCCACTTGAGAAGTATTAATTAAGACATTAGAAGAATCGATCTGCTGACCTGTGTCTAAGTCAAGAACAGTAAAAGTCTCAATTTCTTCTTCTGCAAGATATAAAGACTGATCGTCAATGAACTGATCAATATAACTACGACTCTCTACAATTTCCCCTTCTTCTAAATCATAGTAGGTAAGCCGTTCGTCAACACTGCTGGATTTCTGCTCTAAAGATAATGTTTCAATATACAACGCTGAAAAACGTTGTAGATGGCTAAACAATTGTTCATCCGTTAACCCGGAGTAAGTTAAACCTAAATCAGCTTCCACTTCTAAAAGCAGATCCACCTGATCAAGATCAGACTTCTCTTGAAACTCCTCAAAAGTCCAATCAAGTATATCTTCTGCAGAATAGCCTACCTTTTCAATCATCTTAAAGGATAATCCCCCAACCAAAGTTTCATGCTCCACATTTATTTCATATTCCATGACGGTTGTCTCTTTATTATATTCAACCATAGAATCGGCATATCCGTCGAGATCTTGATCCAATCTTACAGAATAAAATCTGGTATACAAATACTGTTCGACTGCAGTGTGCTTCTTCGCAATACGTTTACCATACAAATTAGACCTAGCTACAGTTGGAACCTCTTCTTCACCAGTGAATATGTTATTTTCATTGATATCAAACCACTCTGTTTCTGTCTGCTCGAAATTCTTCTGCATGCTCTTAGAGATACTTTCAATGTCTTGGATGATGCGATACCAAATGATTTGAGTAGGATCAGAGGAATCTTGTATTCCATATTTGGTAATCTCCACAAGTCCGTCTTTATCAAGATCAATCTCTTGTTTGTAATCAATCACTCCATCAAAATTTATATCCGCTTCATAGATAACATTAAACAGATCCTCAGTAAGATCAAAATGTTGATAAATTTCATATTCATCATATCCTTTTAATACGGGAGAATTCCCCAAATACGGATTACGAGTAAAATTGATAGACTTAAAGGAGGTATCACTGGAAATAAGAGTATATACATCTTCCATAAAGAGGTATTGCTTACCATTTTCATAATAATCAAAGGAGCCATAAATCTCATCATAAAATGTGACTTCAATTTCAGTTAGGAAAGATTGATTAAACTGTTCTGTAAGAAGCACCTGAGTAAGAGTCGATACCGGACCTATAGTAAAGTTGAGGATAGGCGTAATCGAACTAAACTGATCAAGTAGGCCGTTGCTTGCATTCAAATCAGAAATTGTCACATTCTTGGTGGTAATGTTAAACGAAATATCATAGTTAGTGTCATCATCTTCTAAGGCAACTTGGGTATTATTTGGATAGAGAGCAACTACTTTGTACAATGTTAAATTCGTGAAATCTTGTTCGAGGTCGTAATCAATATCGAAAATATGGGAATGTTGAGCAGTACTGGTGTAGAGTGTAAAGCTTTCAGCATAAAACTGTTCTACTTCATAATCATAGTCAATATTCTCAAAAATCGTATCATAATGGGTGTAATATCGAGGTTTTAACAGATAATCATAGTCATATATAAGTTGCATCGTTCCTGCATCTAAATTCTCGTAATTAAAGAGGAATTGCTCAGTCCAAGAGGTATTGGTACTGTATTCAAAATAGAGTCTTTTATTTGATTCAATTATCAGAGGAAGATCAAATTCGATGCCCCAATAATCTTGAAACGGGTCAAATGCTTCATTCCATGTGAAGTTTCCAGTAGTAGAATTCCAAAGTAGTTGATAATCATCTCCTTGTAAACCCACGCTATAATAATTTCCATCTTCATCATAGATATTCAAATATTCCAACCATTTCCCCTCGATGTCAGAGTAATATAACATCGGTTTGAATTCCAGAGAAAGGTGATACTGATCTTGAGAAGGATCTTCACTTGAGACAAATATTTCCTGCTGATCATATCTCCATATTCGCTCTGAAGAGACTTCAGAATGTGTATTGGCAACAATACCTTCTTGATATATACCGATTTCTTGAATGGTTAGCTCAAAGGCGGGATTTGGAACTGAAATCACGATATTCGAAAAATCTATGAGTCCCTCTTGTGCATACTGACTCAAGCTGTTAAGATCCAATTCTACGGTAAATTGCTGGTAATCCCCCAAATATTCCGTTTTGAAGGGGGTAATGGGAAGTGATATATGATAATTATATGGATAGGTAAATTGTTCATAATTGACGGTACTATTGGTATTTATGAATAAAATTTCAGCAATTTCAGGAAATGCTTCATAATTGAATGGCTTCTTTTGAAAAAATACCTCTCCTATAGCCATACTAATTGCCATCCGTAAAGGAGTTTGATACCGTAGCATAAACATAACTCCATCTTCAAACGTACTGTTGATAGAGGGATTGTCAGGATCTATATATACTTCAGGAATATGAAGAATATACATCTTTTCTCCCGTCTCTAATGTCTCTTCGCTCCACGTAAACTCAATCCCTTCGGGAAGGTCAAGATACTCTAACTCCTGATTATAGAGATAAGCAATTTCATAGGAGGAATTCTTTACCTCAGTAAAGAGAGGCTCTTCTAACACGTAGTACATAACTCGTGTTCCGTCAGCATTATAATTTGTGTTATTGCTGTTCCATTCAATATTTTCAAATATAGGTATTCCAATCTCGTTTGAAATTGAATACTCGCCATCCGAACGAAAGATGGGAGTAAGGTCTAATCTCGTGAAATTATTAGTACTCGTTGGAAGGTTAACCTTCATCTCGAAATCAGTAGCAAGTAATTCTTCGATAGTAATATTAAATGAAGAGATTACTTCGGATTCATCTAATATCTCGACAAGGATTTTTTCAAGTACTTCATAATTTTCAATTACAGTATTAAGATAAAGCGCTAGATAGGTATCTCCTTCTCTAATATCGGATAATATCTGTGAATCATACCATTCTAATTCCTTCGCAAGATCAAATGATAACGTCTTTCCTTCTACCGATCCCTCTTTTTGTTCTAAATAAGCTTGTATTTGAGTAGCCCTACATGTAGACATCTCATAAGTACTTACCACCTCCTCATAATAATAATATGCATTAAAGTTGGGAATAACATCTAAACGATTTCCTCCTTCTACATTCCAATAGAGGACATCTAAGCTTTCTTCTAATTCTCCTTCAGTATCATAGGTAAAAGTATGACTGGCAAAACTACTATCATAAGGTTCAGAATAAAATGATACATAGAATTCGGTAATATCATTTACTAATAGAATTGGATTGTAAATCGTCGTGACCTTCGTGTTTGGATAATTTCCTTCTACAACAATGCCATGATGCAAGGCAATTTTATGTAGATCGGTATCGAGTGTATAACATACTTCACTTAATTCTATTGCCTTACCATCTTCATCATAATAATAGACAGTGATGTCTCCTCCACTTAATTCAGTAACATAAGATTCAAGACCGTCTTGTAAATAATAAAATTCTGTATTTCCTGTGCTATAATCGATAGTAAATTTCTCTTCATAATGCTCCCGCCGGTTTAACCGATAACTAAGGAATAGGCTATAGGTATCATCAATAGAAAGAGAATATTCGAATGGAGCGATAATGGAACTACCAGATAGCTTCCTCCACTGCTCACGATAGCTTATGGTTCCACTTCCTTGGAGAATAGTATCAAAAGCATTCGTCCACGGATAAATAGCCATCAAAAAGTGTTCTTGGTCAAGAAGACCTGGTTGCAGTTTAAACTTATATTGTACCTGAATTTGGGTTTTATTTGCGATATACCCATCTTTACCAAAAACTCTCTCTTGGAAATAAAGGTAATTATCTTCTATTTTAAGCACATAATCACTAAATGCGGATTCATTGCTATAGATAGGATCACCACTTCCAACAGTAAGCTTGATATGGTATGCATTATGTCCTGTACCCAAGTAATCAAAATTAAATGGTGTATGGGCTAGCGGATACCGAAGGTCTTCTGAAATAAAAAGAACTTCCACAAATACATATGAATCAGGAACAATTGTCCAATCATTCCCTAATTTAGCTTGCATTTCCTCTTCGACGATTGTATAGTTCAACCAATAGTGATAGCTAATATTTTCATCTTGGTATATGTAGTTACGGGCGATTGGGTCCTCATTCATCTCAAATGTTTTAATGGTTGATTCTTCTTTATTCTCCCACACTTGGATATAGATATCTTGATATATATCGGTCTCATTAAATTGATCCTCAGGGATAATGCCGTATATCGAGAAATCGTCAGTAGCATCTCCTACACAGAGCGTGGTTATATTAGTTAACACTTCTGGTCTGAATGTAAAATCATCTTGTCCATCAAATAGATATGTATTATCTGCAGCACCCCAATCTAAAGAAGCATAACTGATATAATAGGAGGCATTGAGCATAAAGTCAGGATGCATGGTATAGGAATTAATAGAATTTATTTTATAGTCCCAGTCAATCTGTGAAATATATGGATCTTCTGGATCCTCGATTATATTATAATCAAAACCCTCCACAAAGGTATGAATTGCCCAATAATCTATCATTATTTTATTATCAATGGCATACTCTTGAATGGCACTGGAAGGTTGATAGAATACGATATATGCACTTCCATTGGGAGCAAACTGGAGAGAATAATTGGAAGAACTTACTAATTGACTCTGAGTTCGGGTATCAAAATTGCGTGTTCTGCTGGAAGTCTCCACTTTACAATAGGTAGTATTATCATGGTTACCTATTGGAAAACCTTGCACGGACAGATCAAATTCAAATGGACTTCCCACTGCTCTTATCTGATCGAGATAAACATCCCCTGAGAGCTGAAATCCGAAATATACTCCTGGAATATCACCCAAAATATCTTCAATCTCACTATCACTTAAAATGTCTGAAGTAAGATCAAAAAGTTGATGGTATAACGCATTACCAGATACGATAATTTCTTGAGTAGTAAGGAATTGATCAGTAATATCATAGGTATCTTCCCATGACGTAGGAATCCCATTACTTACCCATGACTCATAATCATCGATTGCGGTACTTTCATAATCCATCAATATTTCCTTATAGTATCGGGGTTCTCCATCTACTTCGGTTCCGCTTCCATAATAGAGATTTACATAACCATCTTGATAGATTGGCGTATCAATATTGTATGCATCTGTAAATAAACCCATATTAGGAATCATATAGAAATTCTCAGCTTTAATCGATAAAGTTTCCTTCTTACCCAAATCGATAAAGGTATAATCCCCAGAAATACCATCTAAAGATACTAATTTCGAATAGTCAAGATTTTCAATTCCAATTGTTACTTCAGACCCTTCCATTAAATCAAATGGCGAGTTTCCATATCCTGTGCCGTCAATGAAAGGACGAGAGAGTATCTGGAAATAATGGGGCGTATTGATAACCGCAGATACATCTAAACTGTTATCTGCTTTCTTCGGCATTTGAGAGTACATCTCGACCAGGTGAGTATCACATAGGTAATCAAATTGTTCTAGAATTATATAAGAGATGTAGGAAGCATTACTCTCTTGAGAAAGGCTCATATAAATATCCAAAGCGGTGGTACCAAAGGAGTCATAAATGCCTTGAAGATCTTTGTTGTATTGAATAGTGTAAGCCCCCGAATCTAATTCAGATGATATTTCGCTGTAGTTTAATGGGATTTCAAGGCTGTCAGTGAAATAGGTATTATAATCGGTCAAAACATAATGAAAGTTAATTACAAGAGAACTTGTCTCGTCTGGAAGATTTTGAATTTGATTTACAACGACAGGATCGAATTTAAAGGTAAGATTTACTTCCGGCTCAAAAAGCATGGGAATATCATAAAGTTCTAAGACGGTGTCGACAGCTGAGTTATCTAGACCAATATAAAGAGAGGGGTCTTTCACATTCACTGTAGAAATTATGCCTGAACTATCTTTAACAGGCTTGATATTATCGGTATCATCATTATTATGAATTAAACGCACTGAATCACTAAATGTCTTCCCAAATTTCTGGAATCCGTACCCTAACTCGTATTGAGAACGAACTCCATATTCAATATCGAATTTCACACCATCTAGAGGTGCATCCTTAAAGGTAATAAGTGGATACCCATTGTCTAAATCCTTATTTTCAATCTCACCTAATTCATCTTCATTATATATCAAGAAATAACTGAGATTAAAGGCGGGAACTTGATCAATGGTATAATCTAAAGTAAAGCTTTTAGTAGAGCTATCCCCGGTAAATGTCTGGTTATAGCGTACATACATAAATGATTTATTATTGGCACTTCTGTCAAGAAAACCTTCTTTCAAATCAAAAGCAATCCATGTCTCATTCGCATCCCCTCCCAAGTTAGGCCCAAGGTGAATTTTACCATAATCATTCTTCCCATCAAACCCAAAGCTAAAGTTATAGATTACGGTAAACGATGTAAACGCATCAGGAAGATCTGAAGTAAATTGAATGAAAGATTGGTTAAGCAAACTTCCTGAAGCAGAGTATGGAGCAGTCCAATCAGTAAAGGTATGAGGAAATCCCCCTTGTTCTCCAATAATTTTGGTAGGTACAATCTGTGAAAGGTTAAAGAGGGAGAACAACTCACTATCGGCATCAATTGCATACTGAGTAGTCTCATTATCATATATATATTCATAAGTAATACCATATACTTCACTATTCACGTTTCCCCCAAGAGTTATATTTAAATTAGCAGTACTAAAGCTTGCATCTGTGCTAATATCTAAAGTGTCAATAGAGGAAGTCGTTGAATTATCGAATAATGACCAAATGGTATGGGCGGTCGAACTAGATGGATTCGACTCTAATCGTAAGTCTAATAGATAAATAGTAACATCACGGTCATCTGCGTAGATTCCTTCTTCATTTAATCCGATATTAAAACTTAGATTAAGAGTACAAATTTGGTCCATTAAAAATGCATCCTCTGGACCTAAGCCTATGTCCAGCTTCATGATCCCGTCTCGATTCCCAGGGCGCAGCATCACACTTTCCCGAAGAGGAAAATTAGTCAAATAGCCATCCTCATCCAATACTGAGGCTATTAAGTTAACTTCAATGTAATCTTGAATGGAACGTTCTTTCTCCTTTTCTGAGCCTAAGAAGTCTGGTTCAATCCATACTGTTCCAATAAGATGGGGGTAATTGGACTCAAAGGGAGCAGTTTCTTCTCCGTCAAACACGCTTCCATAAGCATTGATGAAGGGGTCTAGCAAATCAATCTCTGTATTCTTTTCTCCAAATTTAAGCCAATTTGCGCCTTCAATTTCCACTGGAAAGCTAATCACAGGTGAAGCTTTATAATAATCTGATTCAGCGATCTGGATTTGAATGCTTGAAATTCCAGGTCCAGCATCAACGAGCAATTTCGTCATAATTGATGCTACGGTTTCATTATCGATAGTGAAATAACCATTTCCGTTGTCAGTTACGATCTGTTTGTAAAGCGACTCAACTAAATTTCCTGAAGGATTAATAAAATTTATCGCTGCATAATAGGTATAATTCTCTTCGAAAATATTTTCAAAAGTTGGTTCTAATTCTGACAGAGAATATGTTCTAGTGACGGCTTCTAATGTATTATAATCACTCTTAGTAATGGGAACCGCTTCTGAAGCATAGATGTGAACAGTGATTGGTTCATATTGAGTATGTATATCTCCGTCAGGGAGGGCATAGGACAAATGATCATTAGAACCTATCGTGATATGATTCTTTTGGAGAAAAATAAGGCCTTCGACATATGTATTATCTTGTAGTTTTAAGTCTGTGAAATCATAATCTTCAAACTTCTCTTGTCCTTGATATATAAGCCCATCTTTAGAACACAAATATTCTTCGGGATTTTCAAGAGAAAACTCCTCCCAGTCAAAATCACTGCTGAACGCTCTTACATAGAGAACTACATCCTCTATCGAATTAATCCCCTCGACCGAACCATAAATATCGAAAAAAGTTGATAAATATTCATGATCAAGGGACACATCAAAAGTAACTTCTCCGAGTTCATTGGTAAATCCGTATGTCCATATCCATGGACCATAGGCACTGTAATTACTAGAATAACTATCAAGCTCATAAGTTAGAGGTCGTCCATACATTTTATTTGGTCCTAAACCAGGACCTAACATAGTAATTTTTTCTGTTCCTAACGCTTCGAAGTAAGGATTTAATTCATTTTCGCTTACCACTGCTCGAGTATTCAAGAATTTAGTCTTACTCTTTGGTAGGAGTCCAATATGAAGCCACACTATGGAATTATTTATCGGCGTACCCTTATCAAGACTGCTTTCGTAACTACTTAGCTTAAAGGTAAAACTATAATCCTGTCTGACCAACGCATTTATCAACACCCGAGTATATTCCTCATCTGTCTCTAATGCTTCGGCTGGATTGAGATTGAAAAGATACTCTCGCTCTTCGAAAAATTGCTGATTAATGGCAATATTCTGTGAGGGATCTTCCACCATTTCTAATTTTCGCTTATCAGGAATGGTAATGATAGTAAAGGTTTTTACCCATTTGTTACTCTCTTCATAAGGATAGATATTATTCCCACAACTGTCGATATATTCGATATCCTCTAACTGATCTGAAGATTTATTATAAATTGACATGGGTAAATAACTAAGCAACATATGAACCAATCGTTTACTTCCGCCTAAAGGCAATGAAAGAGGAGTATTCGCTTCGAAAGGTTCTTTCAATCGGAGTTGATTCTTATATTCAAAGAATCCCTGAGTATTTATATCCACTGTATCTATCGGAACATTATTACCTTCGGAATCTTGCATACATAAAAGTAACGTGTTTCCAAGATCAATCTTTCGGGATAATGAAGCTCGATATTTAATTTCGACCACATCAAACATCGTAAAATTCCCTGAAGATAGGATTGTATTATACAAATCAAGGAAATAGATGGTATAACCGTCTGTAGAAAGTTTATAATCCTGATTTAGTACAAAATCATATTTATATCCGGTTCCATTTGAAATTGTAATATACGCAATTTGAGAATTATTTAGTGGATGAGAAACAACTGAAGGATAGTAACTATAATACCATATTCGAAATATATCTCCTGAAGAATAATTCAGATTGGAGATATTTAAAGCACCTTCTTGTGTAATACTCGATGTGTATTCTGATTTATTTACAAATGTGAATTCTTCGGAATAACTTTTGTTTACTTCCACATATCCTATATCAATAATTCCAGTTTGGATAAGTTGAGTTTCATTATATTGAGGTCCATAAATAAGTGCACTTTCACTTTCAATGTCTTTATATACCCATTGTCTATCTATAATGAAATGTTCGATAAAGTCATCTTCCGTCGCCCATTCTTTTGTAAGCATATCATATCGTGCAAAGGGTACATTAATTAAGTTTTCTTGTCGGTTATTTCCATAGGAATCTATTGAACTATAAGATAGTGGAGAGATAGGTCTACCCTTTATTATCTTATAAGAAATTAAGAGATAAGTATCATAATTAATGAAATTCGCGGCATTTTTCTCCCAATAGACATTTAACAAGTATGCATTGTCGACATAACTAATTGTAGGCTCTTTATCGTATTCTAAGATGGAATTATTTTTGTAGTATCTCCCGTTTAAGGTGGAATAAAGAGGAATCTTCTCAAGGTCGTTATTCACATAATAAATAGCAAATTCTTCATTATCAATAAAGCTCTCATCATTAATGGGGGATTCAACCATAAGATGATAAACAGTTTCTCCGTCTAATGCCTCTTGATAATAATAGTTATAAACCTCATCTTCAACTACATATTGATCATTATCCCGTATGACACCTTCCAAGGAGATTGAATGTCCATATTCTATTTCATAGCCATCATAAGAAAGATAAATAGGCTCTTCCGGCAACAAAGATTCTTGGGAAACATTCAGAGTAAACTTTGGATCATTGACAAAAGAGATATTGAAGAGAGGAGTACCTGGTGAACTAATAGAGACAGTGAAAGCTGAAAGGATCTTAGGAACTTGGAATCGAGAATAATAATAGTTGGTATAATACTTAGAAAGAGAATCAACATCTTGTTTACTCACCCAGTAGGCAAGACTTGGCAAGGATTCAATCTCTCCTGATGAAACATTATGCAACAACACAGGAAGTTTGTAAATATCGTTTAATAAGACAGGTTTTACCGAATTGTTCCATCGATAATTTAATTCTATGTAATCAGAGTAAGAAACAGTAACTGTGCTATTGAAAGGTACTTCGCTATTATCACTATAAATTTTCAAATCAGTAAACTCAATAATCAATCGCTTTATATTAAATGTATCAGCAGCATAAAATCCGTAATAATCAGGTGCTTTGAATAAAACCTCCGAGGTTACGTATCCTTCCTCATTTATTTCAACAGAATCGCATATAGCGTTGTATAATTTAAGATCTAATATTCCTACTCTTTGGTATGGAAGGTTTAACACAGAATAATCACCTACTTCTTGTATAAATGAACCTGGCCATCGTTCTGAATCTGAAATAGTAAAGGCAATTGATTCTAGCAGTCTGAGATCAAAATTCTGGTACATATTTGCTAGTTGAATATCTACTAAATCGATATATAATGGAATTGACATCATATTACCCATCCCAAAAATATCAATCTCATAGTCAGATTTTACCCCTTCTAAGAAAAATTCTCTAAGATCAATATCATAGAAAGCTATTGGAAAACTATTACCTAATACATCATTGAAACTCACGGTTAACTTCTCGATAGTTGTATGATCATAATAGGCCGAAGGCATCGTGAAATTTATAAAGAATCCATCAGCATTAGTTAACAATAGCTTTTCGTACATTTCTGAAGCGGTATAATATTCAAAATAAATAAGGTCATCGCTAACCATTGACCGATTTTGGCATAAATCATGTACAACTGAAGTATTTGGAAATTCAACGGTACCAGATTCATCAATACGATAATCATATTCAGAAAGAACCACTTTCTCACCTGAACTGTTATAATAGTAGGCTTGCTTCTCGTAAACATAGTTAGGTAACCCAAATCCACGATCATAGAGATAATCCAAATCTAAGGTAGATTGTGAGATAAATAATATTGGATTCATGATGACAATATCCTCATCTACTAATACATGTTTCACAGTAATAAACGAATCCTCGTCTCTTACATTCCACGCTACGTGATCTAGCGGATTAATATTGGAATAGACAAAATCAGACATTAAAGAGTCAGAATAGCTTATTAACGTATCAACTGAATTTTCTTCCCCAAAAGATAGCGTATAATTCCCACCACTTAATGTGGCATTTCCATAATAGAAGCCGTTAATATAGGCTTCAAGGGAGCTGGCATTATTAAATTGACCGTTATTAGTAAATGAAATCTCTCGATTGCTTGCAGAATTAAGATCGATGTTATCATCTGCAAGTAAAATGGAAGTCTCTTTGGAATACAGAATGTACTGATACGTATCTCCATTATATGTAGAATTGATAGCTTCATTTCTCGCCCAATCAATCACTCTATATTCAATAGTAAAATTCACGGGAAACTCATCGCTTAAATCTGCTAATTTACTAATTGTGCTTGAATTAAATATCGTCCATCCTGAAGTACTTCCCATAATGTTATCAATGACCCGATAGAACTCTACTTGATTTGAACTTTCAGTATGAGTAAAGCTGATGGGTGTAATCGGATTTGCAGGGGTGCTTTCAAAAGGCTCTGTACCGTTACCTAAAGTAATTTGTGGAGAGGGAAGTGTGAAATCAGCAGTAAAATTATATCGATGTGCTCCTGTATTATTTAATACATCAGTTAAAAAGAACATAAGTTGAATAGTATCATTCGTAGACGCACTGATATTATTTTGAATATCGTTCCAGTTATATTCAAACAAACCAACTTCAGTGGGATGAGGTATCATGTTAACGATAAAGTTATCATGAGTTCCATTATAGTGATAGAGTTGAACGGAAACCACTTCCTGATCCGTTTTAAAAGCAAAATAAGTCTCATCAATAATGAATGGAATATATTGAGTTCTATGCTCTAATAACAACCTTTCAAGCTCTAATTGAAAATGAGAACTACCCGAACCTTGGAATCGAATCCTTACCCCATTAGAAGAATTAACATAAGGGCTGTCATCACCCAAATCAAAAGAACTATCGCTAAATGCGATTGTGTTTGTAACATTTTCAATTTCATACCATGTTGAAGAGCTCCAGTCCCAGATATCTAAATCGATGGTAACTGATTCATTCGTTCGATGTGAGTATTTTAAAAACTCTACAGCGTTGCTAGGATCTGCTTCTAGGTCTACTTGAACATCAACCTCACTCTGACCACCCTGATAATATACTTTCACCCATGCGGTATATAAAGAAAAATAGCTCCAAACTGGAGGACTTCCGATAAGACTTGGAATCGCTTGTATTTGCACAGACAGGCCATCTAAATCAGATTGGTCCTTATTTAATCCTGTAAAGTCGTATCGATAGTCATCCCCATTCTTATAATCTGCACTGGTCTTCTGGGTTCCCCAACTACTTCCATTATTCCAACTAATTCTGATATATTGATCATTCGAACCACTATTGTGTCCATGCAAATATACTTCAACCTTTGTTACCTCTGCTCCAGTGGGAAGAGTGAAAGAAGTCATCCGCCAACTGTCATACTGGTAAGGATAAGGGGAACCGCCACCGTAGATATAATCAGATGTGGTTTTGGAAGGGTATTCATCTATAGTGGAATAGTGTGACCCTGACGGAATAGCACTCCAATCAGTCTGAATATCTTGATTGGGGACAACAATATCAGAACCATCACTATACAAATAATCAGCATCAATGGTGGTATAATTGTTATTAATGAGCTCTAAATCACCAAATGAAGATATGGTACCATTGGTTATGCTGAAATCAGACTCAAGAGCGACTTCATTATAATCAAAATTATCTATACTAGGTTTAACAAGAGTTCCGGGAGGAATTAAGAAACGAAGATTAGCATCTGTATACTCTTGGTCAAGCAAGATATCAAATGGTCCAAAACTACTATCATTAAATTCATAATATACTTGCTGTCGTACCATTAATCTCTGACGAGTGTCTACATTCCTTAAAAAACCGCCCAAAATACCAATATCTACATCATTATCATCTTCTAAAAGTGAGATCCCGCTATCCATCTCGATATAATTAGGTGCAATAATATCTGCAAGCTCATAGGTAGCATTAATCTTCAGCGAAGAAATACGAGCGGTCTCATAAAGTGTATAGGCAGCAAATAGATCGTATTTGGCTAAGTTAAGAGTAGACTCTATTTCTAACTTGGAGTTGCTTCCCAGATTCATTTCTATAATACAATTCCAATCGTATTCTAACTTTGCTCGCACGTAATATTTCTCATTATCAATATCATGGACTAAGAGACGATCAATTTCTTCATGAGAAAGAATTAATTGGTCATTTTCAAGCTCAAATTGTTCGTAGTCTAGATATTCATTTCGTAAATAAAGGTTGAAATTTTCCTCTAAAAGGGCATATTGTGAGAACAAAAATGCATCATCAAATTCTATTTCTCCTGAATAAAACAGATCGAGTTGAATTTGTTCTAAATAACGATCTCCACTTTCAAAATATTCAGTTAAATCAATATCAAACTCAAGTTCTGGATTGATCATATGCTCAGTATCGGGAGTATCATAATAGATACTGGCATTGATTTCTGTAATTCCAAAGCTAGCTTTTGAAATGAAGGCATCGGCAACCTCTTCTTCTAACGTAAAAATAGCCATTACTTCAAATTGATTCCCTTCGGTCTTGTTAAAGTAATCTTCAAATACAATAAAGTTGCGGTCCACGACATAGGAAAAGGTATTGGTTCCCGTATAATCATCATAGACTACAAAATTAACTTTATCCCATCTATCAGTGATATAATTATATAGATACACGCTCAACAAAGTAACACTCTTTTCTTCTTCAGCAAGTACTAATCGCCCTGAAGTATGATCCACCTTTTCAAGTTCATACCCAGGAATTTCGTCATATTGGACGATTAACTCCATGAATTTGGTAATATTTTGGACATAATCACTATCAAAAGTAAGAGTGATAGGATTGAGCGAGGATACTGAACCAGTGTTCCATTCGAATGCCTTAAAGGTTATGTTACCAAAGATAAACCCTGAATAATCACGATATCTATTGATAAGAGTAATACTTTTGTCTACAGAATCAAAGGAATAATCAATGTCTTCGACTAAGATAGATTTTTCAGTATAAAGGATATCAATAGAAAAGTTAAACTCATAATCTAATCCATTAAAGTGATAGGTAGAGCCATCTTGCTTACTTAGTAATATATCAGTCTGTGTAATAGGAATATATGACGTCTCCACAGGTGTTCCGTTAAGTTCAAGGTCAGTCTCATCCGTTTTTATTTCGAAGGAAGCACTGAGTAAATTATGAGCGTACACTCCCTTAAACAAATTTCCATCCACACGACAATTGTAGATTGAAGATTCAACCGTAATGAGAATATCATAATTAGAACCGCGAGTAATAGCTTCAGCAAGCATCTTTCTGCTACTTTCTTCAAGGGTATCTAGTGGAACTGTTAATTCATATTTATGATAACCTAAGAACGACTTATCTAAGCTAACAGTCACAGATCCTAGGTTAGTCACGTTATAAGTACGCGTGTGAACTCGTTCTAGAGTAACTTCTACATTAAAATCAGTTGTAGAAACTTGCGGGAGTTCAGAATAAATTACATCCTTAAATCCAGCACTCAAGTCCAGATGTAGTGATGCTCCCGTGAAATCAGAAGATTCCGAAAGTATATTATATTGATATAATAATTCATCTTGGAGTGCTGATTGATATAGGTTCTTATCATTAGTCATCCCAAAGTGAATGGAGCCTTTCACAGTTGAATCTGGCGAAACAGGACTGGAAAAATCTACATATGTACCATTGGAAATTACTCCTACTGTATATCCTACATCAACATCGGGATGAATATAGGTTCCATAATAAGTAGCATTAACCCATAGATCTGAAATAAAAAATGGTTTGGTATAGTTATCAGAACCAATAGTAAAATTCACAGGTAAATACCAATTTCCATCTGTTGAGTTATATGTCAATTCTAATTGGGGTATATAATCAATAGAGACATTAGTAAAGAGATATTTCATAGGGGAGTTAAATATCAACTCATTCTCCGAATTCACCCAGTAATATTCAATAGGATAACTATATGGGACTTCTTTGTCATCAATATATTTCCCCCGTACCGCGACGATTTCTCCAAAATTCTCAATCGAGCTGAGATTTACTCTGAAATTTTCGTCTAATTCTTTATTTATAGTAATAACCGCCTCAGGGTACATAATTTCTTGCGATTCTACAATTAATACACTTTCGATAACTTCAACTGATTGACTGATGACAATAGGAATACTCGGATCTGCGCGTTCATATACAAAATAATTGTCAGTAGGATCAGATTCTACCGAAAAATTACTTGGAATAATATAAGAAATTAAAGCGAGTTTAATGATTCCATTCTGGATGGTGCTATTGTCTAAATTAGAAATCGTCATAGGATTGGAAATAGTAATATCATTCTCATTTGAGACGGGAATATACTCATTTGCACTGACGTTATGGAGGTACCACACAAAATTATCGGAAAATGTACTCGGATTCCACACATATCGAGTTATCCCTTGATTACTAGCTCGTATTATTCCTTGAAAGTCTTGCCATTGCTGTGAAGTATAATTGTAATATACCAACCTAAATCGAGTACTCCATTTAGAATCGGTCTCTCGATTTTCTAAATCAATATCCAAGTTAATTGCAAATTCTAAATTCCCTTCTGCTAACTCATCCATCGACACATCTCCAAAATCTAAAGAAATGGGTGTCATTAATGGAATTTGAATATCATCCATCGCTGAATGTCTAAACCTACTATTGGTATATTGGCTATAATTTTGTAATACTGAAGGAGGATATTTAGTTGCATTATTACCTTCAATATCATAATCCTCTAATACAAAGGAAGCAGAACTATCGGGGAACACCTTAAAATCAAGATCGAGGTCTTGTAGTTCGAGGTCTACATATGCCGACGCATTATTCCTTCCAAAAATTGGGGTATATAGAGTATTCTTAAGTGTAAATTGGATGGAATTTTTCCCAAAGAATGGATCATCAAACATTCCCGAATCAAAATAACTCGAATTGTTAAATCGGCGAGAAACGGTAGATGTAATATTTACTTGCTTATTCTCAAGAGTATAGTCAATGGCTTGACCGAGCCATTTAATCTCTAAATTATCCAAAATGAGGGTTCTATCATCAAGGGAAGGATGAAAGATCTCACTAGCATCAGCAATCCAAGTTTCTATACTATCAACATTGTAGAAAAAGTCTTCAAATTTAACAAAGGTGCTTGAGAACGATTGTTCATTATTTTCATTAATTAACAATTTTGAATTGAATCCGTCTGTTTTTCCCCTAAAGTAGACATAGACGTCGTTTTTACCATTGAGGATATCACCAAAATGAAAGTCAACTACTGAAGAAGAACTATCAGTCTCCCTAAAGGATAGATATAGATAATCGAGTTGGTGATATACACCTGCTGTATACGGTGAAGAAGGATCTTGCGCATAAGTTTCCACTTTTATCTTGGCTTCATAAGTGGTGGAGTTTCGCTGTAAGTGCTTAGATGATAAAGACACAGTCTCGGTATCCCAGGTGTTCATTGTAAATGAGGTTCCTAAATATTCATAAGCATCATCGCCATCTCCTGCTTCACCCCAATCCATAGCATATAATTTACAGGTACCTGCGGTCGCACCTCCCAATAACCCCCAATATAATTGTACAATAACATCTGCTCCAGATGCGCTAGTGATCCAACTGGGTAATGAAGTAAAAGAGAACTCATCAGTCAGGATAACAGAAGAACCTGCCCCCGTAACGATAAAATCGCGCCAGTAAAGATCATCTCGGATATCCCAATTTGTATCTTGTGTGGGTGTACCAGAGCCACCAGTCTTAGACCAAGTAATACTATCATATCGCTCGGTTACCCATTCTGTCTCAAATTCCGCATTATTGACACCGTAATCATTTAAATTTGAAAGGGTACCTGAAGTAATATCAGAATCACCTGAGATCGAGCTTACAGTCTGATTTAATATTGAGGAAATTGAATCGATGATAAAGGAAGTTTCATCAAATTCATTTGAACCAATATTATCATAATATTCAGAAATGAAAGAGGGCTGCAGTTCATAACTAAAAATGTTATCATAAGTCATCTCATCATGG
The DNA here is from genome assembly GCA_048939725.1 of Promethearchaeota archaeon. Lineage (GTDB taxonomy): Archaea > Asgardarchaeota > Heimdallarchaeia > Hodarchaeales > Hodarchaeaceae > Hodarchaeum. Next base: position 21,811 of record JBHLPG010000003.1, read on the forward strand.
AAACTGTAGATTATATCAATATCTCCGCAGAGTTGAGCGAAAAGATTTTCAGGAGTCATCATTGAATCAACGCTATCCGTTTCTAACTCATCAACATGGGATTCTTTATCCTGAAAACTCAAAATTAAGGACTTATATTTATCGAAATCCTCTTGATCAGTCACTCTCATATAATAATGTGATTCAATAGAATTGACAACGATTCCTTGATTGGTGTTATCGTACCACGATTCAATTCTCGGATTCATAACCGGATCAGTATCAGTAAGATTAAGCTTATCAGTAAAGTCATCATTGATATAGGCACTCCATTTTTGACTTGTAAAATTATAGTTGAAAGATACTATGTTCTCTTGCCCTGCATTACGTAAATCGGAATTATCGATAGTTAGAGTTATATTGCTTCTAATTCCCACAGTAACATTACCCGTTTGAGCATCTCCTAATCGTTCAAATTTAAATGTAGTTCGATAGAAATCATGCTCTGCAGCCCAATCTTTATATGACACAATGCAAAGTTTATCGAGTGAAATAGTAAAGTCAGTATCATCTTCAATTTCTAATGAAAATACAACCATATCCTCATCGAGATATTTAGCAAAATCATTCTTCATAATGGTAAACAATAATTCATTCCCGCTTTTAACAGGAGTTATAGACTCAGGCATAGAGGTGATGTTATTTCTGACATAATAGTTCGCATTTTCTAAAAGTGTTCCAGTAGACTGCCCAATCATTCTTAATTGAAGTTTATCAATCTCTTCAATCTCGGTGTAATCCATAATAAATTCAAATTGTATACCAATTTTATATGAGTCAGGATTGGTTGCTTTAATCGTGTAGAAAATATCATCTTCAGCTAAAGCATTACTTGCACTTGAAGCAGAGTCATCACCAAATGTAAGCATTGGCTTAGCAGGAGTTTCTATTGTAAATGGATACTCTGATAATTTGGCATCAACTAAACTAGCTCCTTCCATAACGGTAATTGAATTAACAGAAAAGTGTTCTGTATCGCTCAGTATTCCTGTGAAATTTAGTTGGTCAAAATAAATTGTCTCTGTCGGTTCTAAAATAATAAACTGAGAAGTATAGTCAGTATTTCCTTCAGGAATTACGGTGAATACTTTTTGGATTACTCCGTTATTATGAAGAGTTAAATTCACCAAATTATCCGTTTTTCCTTGACATTCAATTACAATCTGATCATTAGGAGTGGCCGCAATTGTAGTACCATAATCTGGGCTCTTAAGCGTGAGAGATTCACTTACTTCATTGGTCTGCATATAAAGGAGCCCTCCTTGTTGGTGTTTCTTTGCAAGAGAGTACTTTATGATAGGATTGATAAAATCTCCCCCACCCCAACTTGGAGGATCTATCATAAAATATTGAGCCTCTGTAACCACGTCACCTAAATCCCATGTAAGAATATCTCCGTTTTCTTCTTGTGAAGAAATCACAGAATATACGGGAACACTTCCTCTATTATTCCACGTAAGAGTGGCTTCATTAAATTGTCCAGTTGAGTATAAAATCGTATCGTATCCAAAACTACCATATTTGGTTGCTTCCAGCTTCCATGAATCGTTATCCCCTTGAGCGAGATATGAAATGGGGGATGTTCCAAAATAGGTTTCATATTCTTCTCCAATCCCATTTGTGGTAATTAAATCCACATCAACGGTATGACTAGAGCCAGAATCTGTTATTATCCATATATATTCGTGCGTAAGGTCCCTATCATTATCAGTAGAACCAGACAATGAATAAACATTGGATCCATATGCAACAAGATCATAGTGATTAGAAGAATCTCCGGTGTAAATAGCGATCGTAGAAGATTGGTCAACTTCGATATCGTAATTAAACGTCTCTCGTTTGTATCCGTCATTGTACACATCATATCGCACCTTAGTTGTATGACGAGATCCACTTTGTTCTGAAGAAACACTATATACATCTGAATCATCTTTATAACGAGTACTGATATAATTACCCCCAGCATATGTACCATCTACAACTGAAATCGAAAAGGCATAATCTGTTCCCCCACCCCATCGTTTATACACACTCAAAGGATAATTGTTATTATAATTATTATTCGGGAAAACAGATCGTACATAAGTATCACTACCCAAATTCTCTTGAAAATCCATCGTTGCTTGAGTAACGCCTTCTAAAGTCCAAGAGCTTGTAAGGAAATTATCTTTAAATTTGATTGACTGGGGTGTATCTTTCACATTAAATCCACTGTAACCATATAATTTTATCCCATCGTTCGTAAATACTAGCTTATCACTGACATGTTCCCCATTAATCGCATTGGACTCAAAATCATCGTAGTTCAAATAATTAGTAGTAGTTAATACATACGCATTAAAGCTTCCAATGCAAAGAGTAGCATCATGAGTCTCATTTTGAGTAACTTCTCGTTCGGTGATAAGACGGATCTTAAATTCGTGGAGGTCATTAATGAAATTATCATAGAAATTAGAGGCTAGTGTAAAGGCTTCAGAGGTAATATAATCAGGGAAATCCTCATTGGTCTTTGTATAGAAGTTATCAGGATCAATGATTATATTTGGAAGCTGGAATTTATTGGTATTAATCTCATCAGCGAGTAAATTATACTGATCATCATAGAACAAGAACTTCTGCTTATCAGAATACAGACTATTAAGTTGATGATCAGAAGCATCGTTGTCAAGAAAATTGCCGCCGGTCATAAGCAAATCATTAAAAATAATATTTCCACTAGAATCGATTCCATGCGGAAAGCAATCCCCATATCCAACTGTATTGGTTCTATTATAACCTAACGTGCCCCATTCCGGTCTGAATTTGTCTGTTGGAGGTGAGGAACCATCGGGATGCCACGTCCAGAAATCGTAATCTAACTTATCCCCGTCATAGGTATTAGTATCTAATGGAGCGATCGGGATAGTTTCCCAGCGCTGCATTTCAAAATTCCAAAGTTGAAGTGAAAGAGGATAATTTCCACCCTCAAAACTAATTGCATTGAGAGATGCGTCAAACGATACTTGAATGGAATCTAAACTGTCTCGACTAACAACTGGTAATTTATAGGTAAATTCGAAGCCAAATTGACCATCCGCATTTTTAGAGGTGGTTATATATTGGCTCCAGTTTAGCATACCACTCTCTATATCTGAAACTGTAGGGCTTATTACCGAGGGTTGCTCACTAGTTATTCGTTCTAATTTGAAATAATATAAATAAGCATCATATTCTCCTTCGGAGATAAAACCTATTGAATTTACGTTTTGAATTAACATTTTATTAATATCGATTGTAGCACCAGTAGCGATTTGTTGACCGTTTACCCTCAATTCACCGCTACCACCCGATTCCATTTCTATATCGATGCTAAAATAGAAATCATCCCCATTATAAGGATCTTCAAGATTAAAACTATCAATTGAGATCCAATAATCGAAGTAGGGAGAACCCGTGTCTCCTGGATGGATAGTGAGGTAATTGGTATCATCGTAATACGTGTCGATTAAACTCCCCGTAAGACTATGACCATAAATAAATTGATTAAAAGTCAAGCTATCCAAATATTCTACTGAAATCGATTCGGGAATGGTCCCTGATTCATATAAATTAGTGGTTGTAGTATTATAAGTTGCAACATCGGTAAGTTCATTTCGTACAAATACATATTGAGCATCATTTGATCCACCATTTGGATCATAATAATTATAAAATCCCGATGAGTTTTGGTCGTTATGAATAGCAGAATCGAACATATCAGAAAAGTTCCAAGTCTCACTTACATAAGGATTGCTAATAAGCACATTATCAACATAGTTATTTTCATATTTCCCTCCAAATTGTGATTCAGGTAAGTAATCATCCTTGGAGTTCAAATATTGAGCTAGTTCGCCAGAATCATAGGAATTTCCATGATATATTACACTGTTTTCTAGTTCGGGCATAGAAGTATACTCAGAGCCCCATGCATGAGTCCATCCTACTTTAGATTGAGGATAAAACACTTTACTCCCATATCCCGAAATAACAGGAGTGTATTGATAAGTCATCGAGTTAGGAAGCGCGTTCCAATCTGCATTCGCTTCGGCATACCTAGTACCTGGATTTAACCACACCATGGGAAGAGAAGTATCGTCAAAATATACTGCAGATGCCGAAATATCTTGAGTATCAGAAATACCAGAATAGGATTGAAAAGAAGGATCAATTGCTACTTTTTCTTTACTTACAAATGACTCATATCCATAGGCAATCTTAAGACAATCTCCACTTGCAGCTAAACTTGACCACACAGATAACAAATCAAGTCGTACCGCAAATCGAGAATATTGGATCTTACTAATATCTAATTGCTGCCATTGAGAGCTACCTGTTAGTTTGTAATAGACACTATATACCCGATGAATAGGCTTTTGTGCTGTGGCTTCAATAAGAGGATAATATATTGGAGATAACTCTTGTTTGGAATAATAATCAGTAGTAAATACCACAGGACTGGTAATTTCTGTGGTATCTTCCGAATAGGTAATAGTGGTTTCAAACAATCCCGTTTCGGAGGCAATGATCAGTTTCTTAAGATTGTTATCGGCAATGGTAAGAAAGTCGATAATTTCGAAGCGAACATCATCAAAGCCCGTAATTTCAAACTCAACCCATTCTTCAGTACCCATATTACGCCGTAGGGAGATCACAGCATCCATCTTTCCAATTGCTAATCGTTCAACACCTAAGATAATCGAATCGGCACCATTGATCTCGTCATACTCTATTACTATGACTTTTCCTAAAATCTCTTCTTGGATAATGGTTTTTAATTCTAAATTAAAATTATACTCGAAAACTTGGGAATAATAAGAATCTTCAATTAAACCTCCCACTAATATTGCTTTTCGATCTGATGCAGAGAATGTATTAACGATTTTAATAGAAGTAGGAATGAAATTGTCAGGAGTATTTTCATTATCAAGATAAGTCGTACTATAATCGGTATTAAAGCAATATTTCCATAACGAGATATCTCCCGAATCATCTTCTTGTACCGTAATGAGGACAGTATTTGCAGTACTACCGTCATATTCCACATCAAAAGTAAGAAGGGTGTATCCTGAAAGTGCGGTAACATTAGTTTTTATCTCCCATTGTAAACTCGTAGTGTTAAAATAGATAATATCCATCTTCGAAGAGGAGACCCGGATAATTTCATAGAGGTCATCCTTATTGAGATCCCACAGTTTAAACACTTGATTAGAAAGGGAACTAATCGTGGTTTCGCTACTCAACGAAGTATCGAGTTCCCAGCCAGTCGTACTATTAAATTTATAGATAGAAATATCTAAGTCAGTACCGCTTTCTCCTATGATAATGGGTTTCCACTCGTCATTACTTTCAAATGTCCCCCATGAACCCCATAAATCGGTGTTCTGCACCGCAACCGCCTGCATGGGTAAGTACCCATAAGAAAAGTCATACATTGAGTTCTTAAACGCTTGATCTTTATCAATATCCCATGTAATAGTATAGCTTCCATTAGAAAGAATTGTAGCAGAATCAGTCGCCATAGGAACCCATTCTTTTAATAAGGGATTATAATATTGTGAAATAACGTCCCATAATTCCGTAGAACCGAACATATTTTCAATTTCTCCATTAATCACATTTTCATTAGAAAGCAGTGAAGAATTATACTCGAAAATGTGCCCAAAGACTACGTTTGTGAGTAGTTTGATATCAGTATAATCGTAACATTTAATCACATGGGTATGATTAAGATAGTTCCCTGCTCTGTCAAATAAGAGCGCTTTTATGTGGTAATTGTCAGGGGGGAGTTTATCTAAGAGGTCGCCATCCCAGTAATAATTCCAGAAATCTTCATCTCCCGAATAATAGGCTCTTCCGATGTATTCCCAAGTGGTCGTATCATTCGATCCATAGAGCAGTATTCGGTCAACATCTATTTCGCCTATTACGGTCGGTACTACAGAAGAAATATTAATTTTAATCGTGCTATCCGAATAAGTTTCAGAGCCGAAGATAATGATTCCTGATCCACTTGAGTTGGCACCTAATGACCATGAAAAGACATTCTCATCCACTGGATCTTGGGTCATTGAATTATCATAGAAACCTTTACTGGTATGAGCATAAAGTATATTATCAAGGCCATCCTTAATTCCATACCAGAAAAGGAATTCATCTCCTTCTATAAGGGTGAGATGCTTTGAGATATTGAAGTAATTTAATCCAGGTGATGTTAACTCCCATTTATCTCCGGTAGTATTATACGAAAAGCTAATTGTATTATTTTCCGCTATAAATTCATACAATTGAGCTTCAATAGAGTTTGTATATTGAGAAGATAAGACGTAACGGTATTTCTCATCAATTTGCATAAGAAGGGAGGTACCATCTAGCAAAATATTAAATTCATCTACCGAGTAATTGCCAATTTTGAGTGCCTTAATACCCTTGATATTTTCAATACTCTTGTTAGCCCCATAACTAACAATTTCGTAGATAAGTTGCGTATAATCTAAACTTCCCATAATTGTAAGGTTATACCATGCTAATGGGTTGGTATAATACAATGTAATATTGGCAATACCTTGTTGAGTCGCAAGAGTTTGATTGATGGAGCTCCAATCAAACCCATCAAATATCTCATCATAGGCATCGATATAGAGGTATTCCTCATCATTAAAGTAAAGCGTATCAATGATAGTGTTATTATAAACATTCTCTCCTCCAGCATATATATATTCCTCATTCATATTCATAATACCGAAGGCGTTATCAAAATAAAGATCCTCTATAGTGGTATTATTCACGTTACCCGCATTATCTGCGGCCGTAATCGTTATATCATAATACCCATGAGGAATTTGGGCACTATCTAAGGTAAACTGCCATAGATTAGGAGCACTCTCGAACATAGTATATTCAATATAGGAGAGTACTGCTCCCGAACTATTATGGATAAACGATAGTGTAAGAATATAATCCGTAGATTCTATAATGGTTGCATTAATTTCTAAAAGATCACTTACCAAAGTATCACTTACAGAAATATTAGCAAATCCAGGGATGGTCTTGTCGAACTTCAACCTAAGAAGAAGTTGCGAAGTATATCCTTGTGTATCGTTACTACTAAATAAAATATAGCTGGTTCCTTCGGAAAGTGAAGAGTCGTTAAAGGTGAAAGTATAACTATCCCCAAATACAGTCCAAGAGCCGTTGATAGTTGTATTGAACCAATAAGAATCAACTCCAGAAAAGTCATCCAAGATGAAACTAATACTTCCTGATTCGGGATTTACAGGGTGATCTACGGTTATAAACTGGGCATAAATATCAGGTCCCGCATAATCTATAGTTACTGGTGTGTCTAAAGAAAATACAGAAGTCGTTCCATCTAAATCATAAAATTCCCCTTTAAAGGTATAATTATCTTGTAAAAGCGTGGTAAAATTAAAGCTTCCCACAAATTGATTAGAAGTCTTCATACTAGTAGAAATGCCATATTTGATGGTAATAGGCGCAGAAGGTCCATAAGTACCATCTACATTGGCACTGGTAAGGAGCGTAATTAATAGCTCATCCTTATCTTTATTCACAAAATAAGAAAAGTCATACAATGTACCGTTTACGTCCACACTGTCGATGGAACATACTTCTCCTGATATGGGATTGGGAAGAGTCACCACAAATTTATTGTTGGCAATGGTTATGCTAGAGGAGTCATATGTCTCAGTATCATAACTCTCATTACAGGCAAATAAGGAAATAATTTCTACTAATTCTCCCAATGAATTATAGACCTTCAATACTGGAGGATTATTATTTGGTACAAAGGGGATGGAATGAGAATTATTATACGCATTAAGATCATTTACAAAACTCATCCAAATGTTATCTTGACTGCTGCTGACATTAACTGTTACATTAGAAATGATTACGGGAGAGTCAAAGGCTTTAGTAATCACTGTAATAACAACCACTTTCGAGGTAACCAAAGTAGTTCCTTGATAGAGTCTTAGTGTGACAGGTATTAATGTAAAGTCAGAGCCAAAAATGGGATATAGTGTTCCTGAGCAGTTTAATTTTATATCTTCATCTTGAACTCCATCATCCTCAAAATAAATATGATTACTCTCCGAAACTACATTGGAAAGCGAAAATGTCTCATAACCCGTTGAGATATTCACACTGGTTATATCATTATCAACGGGAAGGATTTTCAAATCTAGATCTAACATATCATTAGAATCTAATCCATACAGCGTTCCCGCGTCTAATCCTTCAGTGATAAAATTTTCGTGGTTGTTAAAATCTTTTACAAACCAATGACTAGCATTATTTAAAATATACTCGTTATCTAAGTCATCATACCCCATAAATCGAACCGTAATATTGTCATCTCGCAAATTAATGAGATTTAAGGTGATATTGGCAAGAGATTCATTCAAGGAAGCAAACTTCCCATAATGAAGCCAATCAGTAGTGGTAGGAGTCTGATATTTGTACTCAACTATAACTTCTTCAAGATCGTTATCACTGGAGTTGATCCCTAGGGTGATTAAATTATCGGAAACCAGATCATACGTCTTCCCTAATACTAAATTATAAGGAACATCAGATAAAAGAGTTAATTCTGGTCCCTTAATGTCTAAAATAGTTTGGTTTAAAGTATAATTATGAACATAGGACGGGAAACCCAAACCATAACTTAGATTGGCTTCAACAATGAAACTCGCGTCATAATTACCGGGATTCAATCCCTCTTCCGATACCCACTCAGAAAGTGAGTCTAGATAAATAAGCCAATAATCGCTTAATTCGGTATAATTCACGCTATCAAAAAAATCAACATCACCAGAGTAATTAATATAGGTATCTAAGGAGTTCACATGCCAATCTAACTCCTCTTCTATAACTACCCCAATTTGTTGATGTTGGTTGATTCTCCCATTTTTATCGATATAAGTAAAGTTCAAGAGATCATCAAAATGATCAATTGCAAAATAGGTGCTAAACTCATCATACACCACATTATTAAGATCATCAGTAGCCCGAGCCACAAAATACCAACTCGTATTATCGGGAATATCCCAGCTACTTACAGGATAGATATATTGAATAGCATCATAACTAAAGTTAACAAGGGAACACCAATTTTCTGGATCGGGACTTTGGAGATCGGGATTGATAGTCGAAAGAAACAATTCTAAGGAGTCTATAGGCTTTCCCGTACTATTCACTTCAAACAGCAAATCCCCATCAATAGTTTCTCCTGAAGTGATAGAAGATCCATCATAATGAGTTACTCTCACATCAATCGCTAAGAATGGTCCACCACTATGACTTTCAATTTCGGCATTGGAAATAGAAGTATTAAATACTGAAACATCATCAATCTTACCCGTAAAGCATGAATAATTGGTGGTTTCGGCACCAATGATAAGATCAGCCCCACTCTTCATATTCCCTCCACCGTTCCATGGTTCAGTTGTTCCACCTAGAGCAGAGGTACACCAGGTATCCCCAATCAACACATCAACGTTTGAACTGTTATAACGAACTGCAACATAATTCCAGGTGTTAAGTGCAATTGCTCCTGGAAATCCATAGGTAGCTGATGTCTCAACTGAATTGGTGTTCAAATATACTTGTAAATAACCCGTTTCATTTACCCCTAATTCAATATTGCCTGTTTTTGAGAAGAAAACGTTTTTAATTCCATTATCACTCTGATTAGAGGTAAATGCTGTGGGATATAACCATGCGGTTATCACAAACTCATCATCAGAAGTGCCTAAAGGATCGTCCAGCACATCCCCAAAATCTACATAATCAAAATCTTCATAGGTAGGATCACCGCCACCTTCAGCACCTAATGGTACCGCAACAATAAAACTACCCTTCCCGTAGGTTGTGCCCATACTATTTGCGTAACCATATCGAGTTTTAAACGTCTGAGACACTGTTCCTAACTCTTTTATCCCGATTCCTGTCATAGGGAAACAATCAGCAGGACTACTATGATCTTTTGAATCAACATTTGTTAAGGTTATCGTTCCTGTACTTGAACCTGCGGTATGAGTTAATTCTGCATGAGAAGGATAAGAAGTGGAATCGGGTTTTATAACCATCCCTCCTACGATGAAATAATCTTGCTGAGAAGAAGGAGTGAAAGTAAGGGTTGATTTATCTGCCCATTGACTAGTGGTTGAAGTTCGAGTTGTATCTTCGGTTGATTGTACATTGTCACCCATTGCCCCTAACCGGATAGCAATAACTCTCCGTTTACGGACATCTGCATTTCCATTACTACCGCCCGTTCGACAGGCTTGTACTTTAATAGTTTTCGAACTGGCTGGTAGATTGACAACCCCACCCCATAAGAAAGAATGCCAATCGGTGGTATCTTTGCCTTCATAGGTAACATAATTTTCATAATTCTCCTCAGTATTATCTACTGGAAGATATTCAGAGCCGCTATCATAATTTATTCGTGCTGCAATACTATCACCATTATATCCACAATATAATTCCATACTGGCAAGTATTAAATAATCTCCTGCAGTATCAGGAATAAACGTAATTGAAACCGCATCGCTATAGGAACCTTCTGAACCTGCAAGGGAGATAGCACCTTCATTTGCCGCATACTTATACATCTCGCTGGTGGTCATCCAATCATCAAGCCGTAGTACTACAATTCGAGCATAACGGATATAACCCGTACCACTTTCCTTTTTCGCATCAATATCAACAGAATGAGAACCACTTGCTAAATCTTCGGCTAAATATATAGTCGCTTCTGTTTTATACTCATAATTGCGGTTAGAATTTACCCCTTCATATAATGCCTCCATGATGGTTGTAGTATCGTCTAGCTGTGCTCTTACACCTACTGAATATCCAGTCGCAGCGGGGGCTACTTCAGTACTGACTATAATTAAATAATCACCTTGAGCGGGTGCTGAAAAATCTAGAGTATGTTTTTCCACATAACTCGAACTGGTAATAGTTTGCTCAGTATCAGATTCAGCATGCCAATTGCTAACCGTAAAACCGCCACCGCCTCCACCACCAGAGACAGTACCATTCCCATCAAATTTTAATCCATCATCTCTTTTCCCAGTAGTCCATGACACATTCCCTTCAAGAGTACCTTGTAGATCATTTACTAACTCTGTGGTGGTAGATCCCGATCCTTCATCAAATTCTGCCATAAAAGCAAGTGAAGAAGAAGGTGGGGCTTCAGCATAGCTGGAAAAGAGACTAATGAGGTCAGAAAGATCATAAGCCCAGTCTGGATAACGATTATAGTCACTGTCCCTAAAGAAGCGTTGTTCTTCTACGGGAACTTCCAAACCAGCATACTCCTCATGGTTTAGAGGGACAAAGAATGCATCACCCTCATATGCAATTTTTACCATTGCATTCTGTTCTATGGAACCATATACCGTCTCATTGTGAAAGAATCTACCTTGACTATCGGTATCTACTGTTATTACTTCGGTATATTTATCATTAACTTCTAAATAAAGTGTGACATTTTCAAGAGCAACAGGTTTATTGATTGAATCGGTGATCTGTCCATCGTACACAACTGACCAGAATTTAGTACCATCTTGTTCATATTCAAAAGTATAAACCGCATCATACCGATGTCCGGTTTCTAATGGTTCAGAAAACCGTTCATTGGAAAGTACTTTCAAGCTATCTTTTCCGATAAAAACTTCAAATGACTCAGAAGGTGCAACACGATAGGAAAAGCCCGTTAATACCCCATAGGTAATCTCAACTTGATAAGTTCCTGGAGCGAGGTTTAGGGTATTTAAGGGTACATGAGTAAACATTTGAAAATTCGATCGTGGCCCCGTAACATAGCTTGATGATGTTTCATAATAACTTTGTATATGAAACCCCTCAATCGGATCAACATCTTTAGGAGTTAATCTTACTTTGATTTTTATTGATTCACCTAGAAATGGTGACACGACACATTTTATTACGAATTTATCATTAATAGCAAGACCAGTAACTTCTTCTAAAGATGAGTAAAATTCCAGATTAGTATAATCTTCATCCCCTTGTAATCTATCCACATTGGGTACTTTAGCAAATGTCATCTCTGGACTAGTAAGAGTGACCAAAGAATTAACGGCAAATAATAAGGGAAAGCAGATTAAAAATACGAGCATTAAATACGCCGCTCGAGCGTGCTTTGGCTCAAAATACTCATCTTGCTTTTGGGATATATATCCTTGCTGCCGAGATTTAAGTCTTCTTCTATATTGATACTGTTTCCGTAAAATTTTCCCCTTAACAGTGAAGAATATAATGGAGCTAAATATACCTACAATAGGGAAAATTTGAAACTGAGGGGCAATAATAAAGATACAACTAAGACTTATGGTAAAAATAAAAAGAAATAGCCACAACATTGGAAATTTGATATTGTGATAGTGTGTATTCTTTAACCATTGAACAGCTCTTCTACCTTTAGAACGAGAAGGTACTTTAACCTGATGTGATGCCACAAAATAGGATATAAAACAACACAATAAAGAACCAATTGGAGTAAATACGCGAGCGAAACTTAGCCATCCCGATAGGATCGAAATGCTTAAAATGATCGGTAAGCCTAAAGATGTTGCAAGGAAATATACAACACTTTCATGACTTAATATCCGGTTTGTAGTTATGATGATTATATATGCAAAATAAAACAATACCGGAACGAAGAGAAATTGGGCTATAGCTTCTGGTGGTAAGGAAAACGTTTCAGGTAGAAAATTCATAAACCACAGGCCAAAGCAAAGTCCAAATAGAGGAAGTAGCTTCAAGAGTGTTGTTAACGCTTGTTTAGGATTTTGAGTAAGCTTCCAGAAAAAGCTGTCAACTCTGTAACTACTTTCTTTCTTGATTCTCTTTTCTTCTCTTACTAGTTTTTGAAGATCTTGGTTTAATTTTTTTTGTTGGGCAAGTAAGGTTTTTCTGAAGAAATTTCCTCTAAATTTGAGGGTGATTTCTTTACCTTTTATATTTAAACTAAATAGTTTAATCTCTCTTCTCTTTTGCGTAAAAGAGAGAAGATCGACTGATTCTGAGTATCCAACCACCCTTTTGATTAACTTTACGGCAAGATTTTCTAAAGGATCACTACTGCGAGGTTTGAAGAAATTACTAAGAAGTTCTTTCTGTTCCACTTCAAATCTATGGAAAGCCCTTCGCTTATTTTCTTCTTCGGATACAATGTATTGCCGTAAAGACTCACTTACCTTATATTTTTCGTAAAGTTCTTGCTCATAATTCTCTTTCGAGATAGGATCGGAATAATACTCGATCTTAGATCTTTTTCTCTTTATATCTTTCCCAACAGATCTTATTTCGATTGTAGGATATTTTTGTTGCAAGTGTTCGACATAATAAGAGGAATTTTTATATCCCCGTTTGATACTTGCTAAAATATTAAGCAGATCTCTTCGTTTCACATTATATTTCTGAATGAAACGAGAGCCAGCATCTGACGCGTTTTGATCCTTCAAAACAACCCGAGGAAAAGATATATCTAACTGGTTCTTACTCATGATTTTCTACCTATTTTTGTAAATTTTAAATTCATTACTCTAACAACAAAGGTTAAAGCCTCATTAAGAATAAGCTTATTAATTTCGAATATATATACCCGCTTCATACTTTTCTGCAACGAGATCTTGTGCAGGTATCTATTCAACTGCCTCTTGGCAGTTCCCTTAAGAAATTTGTAATTAAACTGAAATACTTTATCTTCAGGAATATACTCTATGTATTCTCTAATGTAAGATCTTACCTTAGCCCGAATCGGGGCAAAATGTTTACTTTCAACCGACACCTTCAATTCCTTGTTTTTGTAGATTTTTAAAGAAAAAATCGACGAAAACTGTATACGGAATCCTCCCAGAGCTTAATTTTGCTGATTTCAACGATTTTTGATCTTCGTGTCTATTTTTTTCTAATAAAAATTGATATTACTTAATAGTATTTAAAATTTAATATGAGTCTACACTTTAGTGGACTCAAAAATGCTTAGGAATGTGTCGATTCAACAAAGATCTCTAGCATGATTTTAATGTTCAACTTAGACCATTTAACACAAAAACGAGAATCACTTCTCCTACTTTTTTAACACAAAAAAAAGTGCACTTTTAGATTTTTTCTTTATAAATAACCATACAAAATTAGTCCTATCATTTAAAAAATTGATTAAATTAAGTGATGCAAGTTGATGGTTAAAAGTAATCCAATCGAAAACTCAAACCAGAATGGAATAGTGGGCAAGTGGCTCCAAAATAAACATATCCTGTTAGTATATATTGGAGCTCAAGAAGAAATAAATCAACAGTTGACCGTGGTTGATATAAAAAAATACTTTCATATCACTAAAAAATATGCTTGGAATCTTTTAGAAAAACTTGAAGAGGAAGTTCTAATACAAAAAGGAGAAAAAGTATCAAGAGAAGGGAAAGATTATCATAGCTACATTCTTACAGCTAAAGCAAAGCAAGAGTTAAAGGTAATATCGCTATACCTTAGTAATTCTTGTACTTTCTGCCAAATTAGTCCAGTTCCCGAATGCCCTTATTCCACTAAAATTCACAATAATTTATGAGTCTTTTGTACAAAAAAATCAAAGTGAAAACTCAAATTTGTGGTAAAATACCACAAAGAAATTTTGTGTAAGTCTACTAAAGTGTGGACTGTCGGCTCCAGTGATCAGTGGAGTCCATATAAAAATGTTTATATAGATAAGTGAAATAATCTTTAATATAAATGTAATAGACAAAAAAATGAAAAATTTGAGAATTCAGGTGAATTAGCATTAATAAAGGTCAAAGAAATGGATTATTTATCCTAGTGTTGTGTGTTTTAAGTTATGGGGTAATTGTCTTTCCTGTAAAGGGAGCTTTAGTACTAGCGGCTCCGAAACCAAAATTAAATTATTCATGGAAAGAGACTACATTTTCAAAATCTCATTTGTTGGTTTGGCAAGATGATTCCTACTCAATCAATGATTCAGGAAGTTTCTCAAATGTCTATCGGATGGATTACTATACTCACAATACAACGGGAGGATACTATATTAAAGAAGACAGGATAATTTATACCAATGCTAACTTCACTACAAATGTAAATGTCACTACTTCAGGGAACTCAACAATTAATTTTGATCTTGATGCATTCCAGGTGAATCTAGATTATGATAAATATGTGAAGTTTTATTGGTTTGCAGGCAAGAACGGCACTCTTGAGTGGGAATATTATCTATCCAAACGAGTAGAAAATTATCATTACTATGAAGAACATCATAAGCATATCGAAAGCACCTTTCAAAAAATTGACTCAACCACATTGGAAGTACTTGATACTTGGAATGATACTGATGATATATATGATGAAATCAATATTACTCATACCATCCATAAGGAGTCTTATCCCTTCTATGAGCATATGTACTATACTTCAGAATTCATTATGCCTCTATTTCTTACCGTTCAAATCTTTCAGACTGCAAAAGACGATAAAATAGCATGGGCGAATATGTTTTTTGACTTTATGATCTACAAGGATCGCGACCAGAATGGGATCCTTTCTGTAGGTAATGATCCTTCTTACGCAGGACCGCCATCAATAGGCTCTGGAACCGAGTGGTGTGGAGTGGTGGACCCGATTGCACAAAACCAATATTTCTTCGCAGAAAGTAATGAAACCGTGTTTCCAGAGGCTTATTTCTCCGATCCATCTGATAGATCCATTGATGATGTTACTTCTTCAATCATGTTTACACCTCCTTCAGAAGTTTCGGAAACAGAAATATCATGGGACGTGGAATATCCACAATTTCCGCTTGATATCCAATTCCATGATCTTGATATTCCCACTAATGAATGGTATGCTACTCCCCAGAATGCAACTTACACGATGATGTCACCTACCAACCTGTCTTATGGATTTGATTTCATTCTGAATGAAACTCAAGCAGAATTCGATATTACGTGGGGGATAGGGAAGATCTCTAATGATACAGCCTATAATGCAGTACAAGGATATGGATTATTGATACCACAGTATAACTTCTTCTTATCTTCCTTTGATATTGATGAGAAGGATCAAGCATTTTTGAGCGTACCCCGAGATAAATTCACCTTTGAATCAAATGATACTATTGTGGCAGAGATTAATATGGGAAAGCCGGAGAAACGGAACTATACCCTTTACGATTTTCCATCGCAGGATGTTACTACCCAAATTCCCTCCATTGGCGGGAGCATTCATAGGAATGCGATAGGATTTGCAAGTCGAAATTCCTTTTATGATAATCCCTATGTGACTACATTATTTGCTTTAGATGATTTTGTTGCGCAAGATGTATCGTTTGCGGTACAAGATAGTCTTTTTAGTATGGAAACGCAAAACTACCCCACATGGAGCGGTGAGAAGTTAGTCCACGATCCTTCTCTTGCTATTTACTTTAAGAGTAGTGAAGGTGGTGTGTTTAGTCAGATTATCCCAAGTTATAACCTTCCAATTTTGATAGGAGTTATAGGTGTATTAACTTCTTATATGATAGTGCGAAATAAGATTAAACATCGAAGATAATTGTTTTATTTTAATTGGTTTTAATTTTTCGTTTTTTTACAGAAATTTTAAAAATTGATAGGTAATACATTATTTATGGATGACATCGAAAAAATTAAAGATATATTTAAGACCATTGTTGCTCTTATCTTAGAATACAACAATGTTTATATTACTAGGTTTACAGAGATTACTGACATTATGATTTCCAATTTTCAGGACTATTCAAAACATATTTTAGATATAAATTCCCAGTTTTCAAACTACCAGTTAAGACCAGACTATGATCAAGATCCTATGTATATTGAAAGAATTGAACAACAGGAAAGAGAATTAGCTGAGAAAAGAAAAATGGTAGAAGATCTTAGATCTTCTGCAGATTTTGCTTTAGGGCAAACCAAACTTGATATGGATAAGCTAAACACCTTACTAGAAGATTTAAATTATCTAATTGATGATTTGTAGATTATTAGTGTATGATTGAGATTTTGTGTATGTAATTCTAGTAAATAATAATCTTTAACTTGTTATTTCGGAAAGTTGTGAAATATCAGTATCAGTCCTCTTTTTTAAATAAAAATATACCTTTTTTGTTGTTCATCACTTCAAAGACAATAGTTATCTCATCCTCATCCTTCCAGCTTAAAGCTTTTGCGATTGAAATAGGTATCGTGAGAGTTCCCGAACCTTGGCTTTTATATTTTCGATATTTTGTAGTTGTACCGTTCATATCCCACGCCTTATCCTCTAAAATTATGATATATATGATTACTATTATACTAATACCAGTACTAATATTTAAATATGTTATTTGTATTATTTATATTAATTGATATATATCATCATAATTATAATGACCCTTATAATCATATGCGAAATAATTATGTCAAAAGATAATGATCAAGAAAAGTTTTGTAGTTTGGTAGAAGCTGACTTTAAGAAATATACAGGTGATAAATTTCAACAGTCCTTCATCGTATATAAAGCGATAATTAAGCTATTTACTCCTAAATTCGGTCTACAGAAGCAATTCACTGAATATTTGCGATTTCTTAATAGATTGCTAAGAGAAATTCTAGACAAGGAAGACAATTATTATTTAAATTAGAGGTTGATACAATGGAAAGCTATATTGTACTAAAAGAATTAAGTCACTTACCATCAGAGTATTACATTTTTGAAAATTTACAGCTGAGTCTTTTGAAGGGAGTGAAATATCGGAATACATCTGAAACTGTGAGGATATGTCAAATTGATTATCTAATAGTTGGACCTAGAGGAATATTTATCATAGGGGTAAAGGATTGGGATAAAAAGACTCTCGAAATTGATCCTCAGTTACCCCTTAAAGAAGTAGATAAGGCAGGACTAATTATTTATATTCGCAGTTTAAATCGATTTAAAAAAAAGCTCCCAATCTATAACGTCTCAGTAAGGTTAAGGAAAGTACCAAAAGTTCGATATGAATATGTGTACCACGTAACACTTCGTGAATTGTATTGGTTTATTCTTAGGAGAGAAGGAAAGCTACAGAAGAAATGGATAGCAAAGATAGTACGCTGGATATCTAAGATTACAAAAAGTAAGCCTATTAAAATGTCATAAGAAATACGAGGGTATTATTAACACAACTACCAATATTACACCTACTATAATACTTACAATGATGTACCAAATACAACAACTAGTAGCCTTATCAGCTAATCCCTTCTCTGATTTGATTTGTTTTAATTGGATACCGCAGTTTAGACAAATAACTTGCTCTTCAGTAATTGGTTTCTTACAATTTGGGCATATCAATGTGATATTTATCTCGACAACCGGCGCTTGAACTTGGCTAATTACTCCCTCTCGTAGTGTTTTACCACAGTTAGGACATAGCTTCCACGACTCTTCCAGTTTAGTCCCACAATTAGTGCAGTATGAACTCATAATATATATTGTGTTTCTTAAAGATATAAATCTTCATTGAGAGATTATAACAATTTCACGAAAACAATGATTCAAGTCTATACTATTTTGTCAAAGCTTAAATACAATGCAGACTAGTTTAGGTTTTAGCGAAATCTACTAAAAATTTTGTTTGAAAATAATTTCACACCAAAGGAGGGTGTAAATCATTAAAGAAAAAAATCAAGTGAATATTGAGTTACAGAATTTACGACTTGCGACACGAGACAAATATCTCGAATTGCGAGGAAAAGAGTATGTAGAAAAATTTCATGAGATCGAAAAACAAATCACCGAAGAATCTAAAAGACTGGAGAAGAAATATCGTGAGATGAAAATGGAAGAGGGCAAAAAACGTGCTGCTCAACAAGAAAAATATATGAAGTTAAACAAGTCAGCAGCACTTTCAGATGCTTATTCTAAATATGCTGATATTCTTAGGGGTCGTGGGTTTACAGTAGTAAAGATATGCGGTTGTATGGATCCCGAAGAATCCGATTACGCACATAGGGGGGAGGAAGGGGCAGACATAACTATGGTATATCCCGACGGATATGAAGGAAATATTTCAATAACCGGGCCTTATGATGATGTTTTAAGACAGGCAGGACCCGAAGTGCGGATACAAGGTGTCGCGACTCTCAATTTTAAAGGAATTATTGAACGTGAATTTGTGTTTGGGTATCGTCCTAGTGAAGATGTTGCTGTAGAAAAATTCTGTATTGATCCTGAAGTCTATTTAAATGGTTATTGGTTTATGTGGCCGTTCAATACTGGAGGTTGCAGCACTGTTGACACATCAGGAACAGGAGTGGTGAAAATTTCTTTACATATTCGAGTAAGACAGAACGGAATGATGTATGAGAATACATCTGTTGATGAGAACGGAGAAGTAATATCTGGTCATTACGTAGTGAATAGAGCTGCCACGGTCTCTATGGGAGATGAAGAAGGATCTATATATTATGTTGAAGAACTGATGAGGAAGTTGAGATTGGTAGTACCACTCATAAAGGGTAACCTCGCAACAATTACAATTTCATGCAAGGTAGAAGTTGATACTCAAGATGTCTGCTTAGCAATTGTAGATATAGGTTCCCCGGGATTCTATTTCAGGGTGCCCAAAGTCGAGGTAAGTCCTCATGTGGGCTGTCTATTTCCACGTGATCCCGTGTTGGGAGAGATAGTTGGACAAGATGTTCATCTAAGAGTGATCACACCAAGATTTGATATCGAAGAATGAATATTTATTAATTAAAAATTTTTTTTTCATAATGTCTGTGTCTGTGTCTCCCTTTGTTGCATTAGGGCGCCTTTGGAAGATTTCAAACACATTTTTCGATAAGGATTAATTAATCGTTTTTGATTATTTATGAAATCATAGTCACATAATACCTGCGGAGTGAGGTGGCCACACATTTCGCATGATATTGCTAGCACTGTAGCTTTGGGACAAAACTTACATATTTTTTCATTCTTCTCTCCATCATATTTAGTGCTTAGCTTGAGAGATTCATCAGGCTTGTCGATATTTTTTCTATTCACAACGTTTTGTCCTGTAGTGGTGAATTTTTCCACTATTCCTTTCCGAATCTTAATTTCATTTTTTCTTCTTAAGGCTCTATAAACTTCTTCCAGAGAAAGTTCATTATTTTTCGCTTTCTCCCATTTTTCCTTAATCTCTGGATCATCTTTAGAAGCCTCTTCAATCTTTTCTGCTTTTATAAGGCTTTTAGGTGCAATTTTATGTTCTTTTGCTACAATGTCAATCGCGCGACCTTTTTTTTCCATCACTTCACCTAGTGACCCAGGGTTACCAGCTGAATTATTTTTCAATATCTTTTGTGAAATTCCTTTTCGAGCAATTCTTTCTTTTGCCCTTCTTCTCTCTATTTCTATAAATTTTAGGGCTACTACCGCTCTTTGGGCAGTACTTAGATGTCGCTTATGAAGATTCTTTATCCTTACATAATCAAGCGGATCAAGCTTACTATTATAATCATGAAATTTTGGTACTTTTCCTATAATACGACATGCAAGATATCTATTTCGTCCATCAAGGATTTTATCCTCAAATAATGTGATAGGAATTTCTTGTTTGTGAATTCTTAGGCTCTCTCCTAAATCATTTAATTCTTGTGAGTTCATTAAGGGAAAAATATCTGCATATTCATGAAACTCATACGATTCATTAGAATAAAATGTTCTTTTCGGCATAATTTTTCCCATTTCCTAATTATATTACAACTGAATTGTCCTGTATAATCCTTTTGACAAGTTAATATCCCAAAAGGTAGTTAAAAATACCCCTGATATTTCCCTTACTATGCAAAATTGTCTTTTTTTTTTAAACCTTCTGACTAAAAAGTAAGTTCGTGTAATGGTCTCACACAAATTTATCACTTTCCTTAAGTTTTAACAGATCAATACACCATTTACGGACTCTCTTTAACAAAATTTTTTAACTTTTAATCGATTAGATTCCTTTATTGTCTAAGGATTATTTCTGATACCATATATAAAAAAATACACGTATTATAAACTTTTATAGGATATCTATATACTATTGCGCTTAGATTGAACAGATCGCCAAACTCAGCTTTTTGAGTCACTTTAACACTCATATTCTTGGAGGAAAAATTTATGTCGGTTTTTATCTTGATCTGTATAACCAAGAATATCAACATACCCAATAAATGCATTTTGAATTAATTCTATAGGAAACTTATATATGTTATGTAATAAAATTCTTATCAGACTACCTTAAGCACATTAAAACTATGAAATATTATTCTTGTTTAACAGGAAGTTGTTTCACTTTTAAAAATTTTTTTTTTCTATACTTTATCTTTATTAAGTTAAATATACCCAAACGAATCCATTCAATAATCGCTTCATGATGATTACGATAAAAACCAGGAATTAATTCTAAGATGAGTTCAACAAGATCTTCGGGAACTTGAATTGTTCTATACTCCGTTTTTTTAGTTGTTTTCGTCTTGGGAATTATTCATCACTTCTCATTGTATTTACGGGTGAAAGAAGGTGATATTTCACCCATCGTTGTAGGATAATACTCTCATTTAACAAGCATGTGCGATTATGGATAAGGATTTCATCGATACGACCCGTCATAAACAATTTATCGATGACTTTAATGTTGCGAAAAAGAGGATCACCTGTAAATTTAACCGATGACTTGGTAGAAAAAACAGCTTCAGCCACTGATTCGGACTTTGTTTTTTGAAGGTTGATGAGTGGAACAGAAGTTATAAATTCATACGGGGAGACATCAAATCCTTGTTCTTGAAGTGTAGTGTATATTCTTATTATCTCCTGTTGTTCATAGACACTAAAACAAAATATAGGTAGATGACACACAATGGTAATAGCTTCGAGGATGGCCATATAAAATTCGTTGAGGAATTGATAATCTTCTACATAGTATGAGATAATTGTATCATGAACCATCAATCCCATGAGAACTGCGGGAGAGCCTTCGAAATCGAGTAATACTGCTTTGAAGGGGATAGGTGTATAATGGGGATTGCTTTGAAAGTCAACTTGATGTATCACACGTTTTACTTGGGGGGCTAATAGTATAATACTAAGCTGTTCAACTAGCTCGTTTACATTAAAAGGCACATTCAATTGCGTAGCAATATTCCATTTCTGTAACTCGTTTATCTCCATTTCCATTCCTCCTCACCGATGTTGTGATATTCACGTAGAAAATCTCTGGTAGCAAAGTAGAGATTACTTACAAAATAAACGGTATACAGCAATTTCTCCTCTTTATCAGGAGTATCTTGATTTTGCCGTATTTCTCCTAGGTATGATCGAGCGATTTCTAATAAAGAAAAGGTAGCGTCACTAAACTTCTGGATGGTCTGAACCTGGTGATTTGAGTATTGATGATTGTCTCCTAAAACGATGCGGATAATGGTATCGGCGGCTATATTGAAAAGGTGATTAGTTTGATTGAGAAAGTTGGAAAACTCAAGTTCATTGGAAAATAAGGTTATTAGACTTTCTTGGTTTGTTCGCAAAAACACGTTTGATTTTAGATCAAAGAAGAATTCTGTATAATAAAGACTCTCAAGCATATGTTTTATAACAGGAAACGGGGAGATATTTTGAGTTAAGTCCATTCGTAGTAAGGGGAGAATGTTATTTAATTGTTTGATTTTTAATTCGGTTCCCATCGCTTCAATATATTTCATCTCTTCTTCAAAAAGCTCGATTCCTTCCACACTCATATCTTGATAGGAGAATGCAAATCGTTCACAGTACATATAAAAGCTTTTTAGCTCATAGAAGCGATGCCAAAAGCTAAAGCTAGGCGGACTACGTTCGATGGCATACATAGTCCCAAAGCGTAACAATATTTCAAAACTGGGATATAGTTTATCAGGTCGTAATACTTCTCGGATATGATCTCGGGTAATATAATTTGGGTATTGCAGAAATAAGTCGATATCATTGTTATCGAAAAGTTCCAAGACCTTTTCCATCTTCGCTTCTTCGAGGACAGTCTGGAAAGAATAATATTTCTCCAGAACTTCATTCTGATCTAGGTCTGAGATAGGGATGGAGACTCTTTTGGTAGCGGGATGAGGAGAAAAAAGCCGAAATACTCCTTTATTTTGACTAGAACAATCGAGTAATATAGAAAGGCAGTTTTTAGAATCTTTATTAAGGCGAAAGATTTGATAGGGGTAAAATACTCGTAGTTTCTTTATTATTTCCTTTGGGATGGATATGTACCCCTTGTAAATAGTATAAAGAAGTATTGACTGCAATAAGGACTTGGTAAATTTAAAACCGTCATTGATAGTACTTACTTTTTCTTTTTTGAGAGCATTAATACCAGGGATATCACCCTCTGACAATTCGGGGAGGTTCACATGCCGTTCATAATCTAATATAGCATTAGGAGAAACTGCCCACAGTAAATGCACCCCCTTATTCCCACTAAACGATACTTTGAATGGCGGGAGTCCAAATTGAGCCATGGTCTTTTTTAGAGCGTTGACCACATTGAGGATTAATTGCCATAACACTTGACGAGGAAACATCCCAAAGAACAAGGAAGGAACGTCAATATCTATTAACAGATATAGAATCTCATCGTTAGTGCTTCTCACTGATAAATATACTCCTGCAATATTATTTTCCTTAATAATCTGCTGATACTTTTCATAAGGGCTATATTTTGAGAGCATATCGTGGAACCGGGCTTTTGTTCCCTGATAAGAAACCATCCTTCTTTTTTTGGGAAGGATATCTTCTTGGGCGAGATCTAAGGTTATTTCCGCTTTACTGTGCATTCCTTCAGGGAACATGTAGGTATTTAAAATTTTCTGGTAACATTGATGCTCTAATACCTCAGTATCATTTGGAGTGAGATATTGCTGGGAATCTACAAGTTCCATCTTTTCTAACTTCTTTCTCAATAAATTCCGTGGTTTTGCCCTATTCTTTTCCTGAATCGTGAACTCAACCGACACTTGTTTTGCAAAACAATATTCTCCTAAATTCCACAGATTAAAGAATGCAACTGCATCTCTAAGCTCCAACAATGGAGGGGTAAAATGCGTGATAATCGTATCGATACGTTGCGTATGCTTCTCGTTTTCTTGAGAAAATTCCTCATAATGTTGCATGGAAATCGCGTTCCTCAATACTTCATAGCAGTTGATAGTGAAGGCGATCTTTCCAGTAAGAATACTGACCGCACTTTTTACCATATCAGTTATTTTTTCTACAGTTGCATCAAATTCATGGCTTTTGATACTCCCCTGACTGTAGTGTTGCATGATGGTATCAATATCAGGACTTAGTATCGTAAGTTTCATGGTCAACTTTGAAAGAGTATTCCATAACGGGATTTTTCCTTCAGTAAGTTTCGCAACTAACTCCTTTTTAACTTCCTGAAATTCAAAGGTTTCGGTCATAAATTCTTCTACTAAATAATTAATCTTGGATGCAAAATAGGTACTCATCTTAGGTTCGTACCTCCGATAGTAAGTTCGATTTAATGAATTGGTGTAAATCTGCTTGAAATTCATTGTCAACCAAGTTGTTAAGATATTTGATGAGGAGCAGTAGCTTACATAATAGTGAAATACCGAAATTTTTCAAATTAAAATTGAGAGCTTTTTCCTTTGTATTGAATAAATCAAGTAATTCGGGATTCTCAAGATTATCTTTGAATTTTTGAAAAGAATCTACAAAAAGGGAGGTAGCATCATCTCGAATAGGTAAGGGGGAGGTAACGTTGCCACTGGGGGAAGTTTGAGAGGAAGTATCACCTTTTTGTAGACTCTTCCTTTTTGCCTTGGTCAGTAGTGTGCCTCGAGAAGGAGCATGAATTTCTTTCCCCAAGTTATTTTTCTGTAACTCGATAAAAGTATAAGTTTTATTAATACAAAAGACAAATTTCTTCCCATCTTCTAAAAAGAAGATGATGGATCGTAGAGTAATCTGACTTTCATTGGGTTTGATAATATTATCCAGTGGAAAGAATAGCACAAAATTATCCTGTTGAAACTCAATATTTCTTTGATTTAGTTTGTATTGCTCGGTCACATGCTGGAGTGGACTATCAATTAAGCTTACGTCATAATCGACAACCACATAACGGATATGTTCAGGAGAGAGGGTGTAGGTTTCTTTCCCTCCTGATTTTTCACAAAATATGGAAATACCACTATCTATTTGAAACTTAATACTCTCTATTTTCATACTTACTTACCAACGTATGTGCTCAAACGTTATTTTTCAATAACATCCTATTATTTTGAAATGGGTTTATAAAGTACGAGAATATTTCGTTGTGAAAATTTAGAAATGTACCAGAAGAGTATCTTATGTCTTAAGCACTCAAAATCTAAAAATGAAAAAAGAAAAAGGAGGGACGTATGAGCGAATTCAAGAAAAGAATGTCTGTATTTGAGCACATACATTAATGCTCATACGCCTCTTAATTGTAACTATACTATGGTTGATATACATGATAGATGTTATCTCCCTTTTTCTAAAAATGAGACTCTTTGTATAGTATATAGATATAGTATGGACCGAAGTATTTAAAGCCCAAGAGATTTTGAATTTTCAAGATTCATATAGAAAGTGTGAACTCTATTTATACTCATTTTTCTCGATTTTTACGTCTAATTTAAAAAATTAGTTAGAAACACTTTGTTACAAATATCTATTTTTGGAATAAAATTCTATTTCTTTAAATCCTCGTAAATTTATTAAAGTTCTTTTAATCTATCATACAATCTTTGGATTTCAGAAAACCATCTTTCAATGGTATCTACTATTACACCCTTAGTTTGTTCGATATAACCCAATATTTGGGGATTTATACTGGTTGCAATATTTTCACCAGATCTAAAATCACTTCTTAAAGCATAAATTGGTCCTTGTTCAATTCCGGCATAATATCCTATTTCACTTGCTACACCATCATCAATTTGATGTCCTCCATCTAAAACAGCTAGAAGGCAGTCAGAATCACGCATTAATCTATTATTTATTTGAGTTATTTTACTATTAAATTCGTTGTAATAATTTATTCTATCCCCATATTTTTCTAAATTTGAAAAATCTTTATCATTAAATTCTTTTTTGCATTCTTTAAAAGGGTCATTTATATTGATTCCAATTTCTTGGATTTTTGGTTTAATCAAATTGTTTAAAAGGTATCTTCCGGTTTCAGAGAATCCAAATTGACTTGCTAGATATGCTTTTACTTGTTTCATTTTAATCAAAATTTCTTTTAATATATTGAAAAGGACAAAAATGTTAAAAATGATTATAATATATTAGTATGTATATATTCTAGGGTGAAAGATAACAATGTCTAAAGAAACATTAAAAAATATTTATTTTATCATTATTGGTATTGCTATTACTGAAGCACTAAATCGAACTTTTGAAGGGGCTCAAGACTTCTTAATGGTTGCATTATCGCTTATAATTTTCTTACCTACAATAATTAGATTTACACACG
Organism: Promethearchaeota archaeon; assembly: GCA_048939725.1. Taxonomy (GTDB): domain Archaea; phylum Asgardarchaeota; class Heimdallarchaeia; order Hodarchaeales; family Hodarchaeaceae; genus Hodarchaeum. The sequence continues at coordinate 48,425 of JBHLPG010000003.1, forward strand.
GGGCCTCTCTTTATTTGGATAAAACTTATAAAAGAAGAAAGAAAATAGCAATTAATTTCATAAGTTTTTCTATTCAATCTCTTTTATTTTATATCATGTCCATTTTTATAGAAAATATAATAGTTTTTCAAATTTTATTATTTTGCATGCTAATTAATGATGCTATATGGATGCTTATATTAATTTTTAAGGATTATGAGGAATTTGATAATGAATTTAAGCAGTGGTTAATCAGTGATGGATTTTTTTGCTTTGCAATTATAATTTCATTTATTCTCATATGGGTTAATTTTAATTATATAGGTTTGATTGTTGTCTTAATTTACTCAACTTTTGCAACTTTTTGGGATTATATAAAGAATAAAGACACATATTTCCCTCAAAAAAATTAGAGAAAGTTAGAACTATTCATATTCTTCTTTTTCTGACTGTAACATCCCTTAACCAAATCTTTAAAATCATTCTAAGCTAATATTTTATCATAGACCATCCAATGTATAACTTTTTAGTGAGATAATCATTAAGAAAAAGAAACTAGAAGAGATAAAATTTTTAGATGATTTAGCAGAGGAGATAGATAAGAAACAAGAAAGACAATATATAAGCCAAGAAATAAGACAAAAAATTAATAATACATTAAAAGAAGAATTAATGCACATATTTTCCGAAACTTCTGAGGCAATTAATCTTTCTTCACAGAAAATAGATAGCATTTTTGTTAAGTTATTTCATTCAGAATCAAAAGAATGGGAAAAAATACAAATTCTTCTAGGCATAGCCTCTCAAATTCCTGAAATTTTGATATTACAATATGGAACAGGAGAGGATTATCTATTCATTTTAAGGAAAAATGTTCAAATACCTCAACATTTACAGAAAATCTTAGATGATGAAGATAATATTATTAAGTGTTTTGAATTAATCAAACAACAGACTCTTTTAGTTGATCAAACTGAAGAAGAATTAAAAGGTGAAGAACTTCGAATTCAGTGGATTATTACGGATTCAAGCAAAAAATATTGGACAAAATATAAGAATAGTATATTTGAATATGGGAAGGGATTTTTAGATTATCCTTCAATTATCATCTCAACCACGACAGACGAAATACTAAATTATTTTCATGATGGACATCCTACCCTACGGAATTTCAAGATCAATGGAAGCTTTACTCAAATCACTAAATTTGAGAGAATACGTGAGCGAGCTTTTTCTCCATATACACGCCCATTAGTTCATGATATAGAAGAACTTTTGTTAGCAACGATATATACTAAAAATGAAAAAGAAAAACAGCAATTAAGAAGGGTAGAAGAGGAAAGGGAATTAAAAAGGATACAAGCAGAAAAAGAAAGGGAATTAAAGCGAAAGGAAGCCTTGAAAAAGGAACAGGAAAGAGAACTATTACGTAAGAAAAGAGAAGAGCTTTATAAAAAAATTGTCTCACATTTTGAAGAATTGGCAAAAATCTATGAAGAAATTAAAATAAAGGATTTGAAAAGAAAAATATCGAATGAAATTCAAGAAGATTATGAACAAATCTTGAATAAAAGTTTCTTGGAATTGATTGAAGAGATGATTATGAAAAAAGAGATTTATGCTCGAATTCGAGGGGAAAATTTGGCATTTTTACCAAGAGCAGATACTTCTCCTTCCAGTCATTTAATGACACACCAAGAAATTTTAAAAAGAATCAAGAAGATGATGGAAGTCTCTAATCAAATTAACCTTGAAATGATGAGGTCTGCCCTAAATATGGACAATAAGGAGTTTAACCTTAGGATTTTTGATTGGGCTTCTAAATTTGGTTTTACGATTGATGGGGATTATTTAACTGTAAAGAGAGAAATGATATCAGATTTTATTGATAAATTAAATAAATTATTTGACGAATGGGGCAAGAAAGAAGGATCAAATAGAAAGACTCTTTAATAAAAATTAGAACTACTCAAATCTTTTTTTTATGAGAAATGAGATTTCTCATGAGAGATTTGTAAAAATAGAAGGCTAAGTGAAAAATGATTTATAGGATTGAGAATTTATTGAAGTTGAAATCGAAAGATTATGTAATATCGAGAAAACTCAACGTTAGTCTGGATAATCATGCCAAAAGATAGTGATAAATATTGTAATCCTCAAAAAGGTTTTATATTCTTGGAATCGCTAATCCTGATTAGAAAGAAATTAAGGAACGATTTCCTATAATTAGGTGCTAAAATTTGAATCTTAAATTAAACAGTTTTAAAAATTTACTAAATTCAATCTATAGCTTAGCAGTTACCGAATTCTTAACAGAGACTTTAAAAGGAAAAGAATTAAAACTTAGAAGCTTTAAAGATAATCTTACGGATTTCCTTGACTTCAGGTGAGATGCATCAGAGGAGTGTAATAAATGCATAAAGAACAATAAATATATCTCTCAAAAACTAAAAAATTCGACTGTTTATGGCAATAAAATCATGGAATTTCCTTGTTGGCATCCAGACTATCCCCTTAATTTTTTAAAAGAACACGTAAAGAAATATATGATAATAAATTTTATTAGGTTGAGTAAATCTTTTTTCTACATAGTTTAATTGGGTTTCAACCAAATCTGGTCCTTGTTTATTATTATATAAACCAAACTCATCAGAATTTTCATCAAATTTTCCAGGATTTAATCCAACAACTAAAATATTATTATTTACATCAAACCAGTACCCTCTTGGAGGATAGGTGTCATTCTTCACAACCATAGGACAGTTCTTATTACAGTCCATTATTCTGTTATAACACTTTTTAATACTATTTATGTCTCTCATATAAAAAATCTTAATTCTTCATATTTAAAAATTTAACTTAGATTAAAAGGCAAGTAGACCCAATTTGATATCATATATGGGAGAAAAAACAGTTATATTATTGTTAATTTTTTTATTTTTTCAAAATATTCCTGAATTGAAGGATCATCTTCGTCGAAAAGCTTGAAGTAAAGTTTAGAATAAGGATTTGAAGCACAGAAAAAATTATCCGCCTTAGTTATGACATAATCGATTTCTAACTCTTCTTGATCATCATAAACCTGTTCATCAAATAAAATTTTAGTTAAGATAATTTGGTTCAATGAAGGATATGAAAAGATACCTACATCTTCATCTTCAATTCCAGTAGAGATCATACCCCTAAATAATAATGAAATTGCTTTGGAGCAATGTAACACGTCTTCGAATGCCATTTTTGCACTTATTTCACTGTGAGTTAGAATCCTCTGAATCTCCTTTTCAAATGCAAACTCATCTTCAAATTTTTCTTCTATTTCCTCAGAAGGGACTAATTTAATTTCTTTGGGGAGTTTCTCAATCTCATTTTCAATCTTTGTAAGATTAAATTTCTCGCAGAATTTCTCTTCCATCTCGGTTTCTAATAAAAAATATTCTAGGAACCGACTTTTATCAATTTGAAATTTATCTTCTCCTAAAATTTCTAGGAAATCCGCCATACGACGAATTAAATTATCATCTGAAGTTGAAAGAACTCCATCCTCAATATTTTCTGAGTTGATTTCTAAGAACTCTTCAATATTTTTATACCCAATACGAACATGTCTACAAACACCTTTACACAGAAATTTTTCTGGACAATTCACAGCATAAAAAAATTTATGTGCGACTACAGGTTCCTCCCCGTTAACAGATATTGCTGTTCCTTTAAGGTTTCCCACTAATTCAAAAAGTTTTTTTAAATCTTTTTCCTCTGGGGAATCAAAATTGATTTTATAATACCTGTCTTCTATAATTCCATTGTGTTTTTCAGCTAATCTAATAGCTTCGGGTACATTTTGTCCTGAAGATTTTGAATTGAATTTGAATTCTATTCTCATAATTTCACCTTCTAATAATTTTTTATTATTCTTTTCTTATTTTTTATTATTATCTTCATCTTCTATAAAATCTTCTATGCTAAAAGTGAGTTCAATAGATATTTTTTTCCTTCTACTTATGGTAAGGTCTAATCTTATTTCATTTGGTAAATTCATTATCTCAGTTCGGGCCTTATTTATTTCATATTTCTCGCAAAACCTATTTTCCATCTCAGTCTGTCGTATAAAATGTTCTAAGAACAGCCTATTATTAAATTTAAACCTTTTCTCATCAACCTTCTCCAAAAATTTCGATAAAAACCTAATTAAATCTTGGTCTGATGTAGTAAGGATATCATTATCAATGTATCCCGAATAATCATCAAGAAAATTTTGGATATGATGATAACCAAGCCCTACATGTCGGCAGATTCCTTTACACAGAGATCTCTCTGAGCAGTTTACAGCTTTCAAAAATTTATGTGGCACAACAGTCTCTCCATCTCCTAACACAATAGCAGTTCCCTTGAGACGCTTGACTAGTTGATTCAATTTATCTAAATCCTTATCTTGAGGATCACTAAATTTTACTTTGTAGTACCTATCTTCTATAATTCCTTTACAACGTTCTGCTATTCTTATAGCTTCGGGTATATTCCTTCCCCTTGATTTAGAATTAAATTGAAACTCGATTATCATAATATCACTTTTATTCTAATTTATTTTCTATCCTAATAGATTCTTTAGACTACTGAATCCTTCCGAATATCTTCCATCACATTTCTAAAATTACAAGGAATAATATTTTTACTTACGTTTATCTTCCTCTTTTGATTTAAAATATTTTTGAATTTCCGTTATTATCCCATCCAATCATAATTCTATTGGGAAATTGTTCAGCTACATCCTCTAAATGAGTTATCAGAATGATTTTTTCAAACATTGATTTGAGATCAAAAATCTTGTCAACAAATCGCTGTCTAGCACTTTCGTCATCTAATGTTCCTAAGTCTCCTTCATCAATTAGAAGTGTATTAGATTTTCTAAATACCGCTCCTGTTGTATCTGGAATTTCTGCTATACGCTCCATTATCGCAAAACGTATTGCCGCATTGATTTGAGTCTTTTCTCCTCCCGAAAAACTGCTAGCCTCGCGATTCCTCTCTCCATCAAATACGTAAATTTCGAATCCAACTCTATTGCTCCCTAATGGAATAAAGGTAATCTGATTAAACTTTCCATCAGTTAGGTCACTTAAAATCTCAGATGCCCTTATGGAAATCGCAGGTAGTATTTTTTCAATAGCAAATTTCGGTACCCCATTCAGATGAAATATCCTCTCCCGCAAAACCGTGTAAATTTCTATTTTATCTTTAAGTTCTTTAAGTTCTTTTCTTATACTTTTTATTTGAGCTTTTGTCCCTTTTATTTCATTTATATCCTTATTAATATATTTTATTTCTACTTGTAATCCATCAACAGCAATTTCAAGTTCTTTAACTTGGTTTTGTTGCTTACCGTATATTTCTGAGAGGTCTATGTATTCTTGATAGATTTTTTCTAATTTAGCTGATTCTGTATTAAGCGCTTCTAATTTCCTATTTAACTGGTTAATTTCTTTTTCTTCTTTTTCAATTAAAAGTGAATAATCTTTTTTCTGGCTTAGTATATTTTCTATTTCTTCTTTTTCTTTTTCTCTCTGCTGTATTGTTTGTAATTCAGTTTTAATCCCTTGTAGTTTTTCTTGAAAATCTTCACTTAACCCATTTTTTTTCATTGTATTTTCTAAATCTTTCACATCTTTTTCAAATTGGTTGATTTCATCATTTTTCTTTTGTGCAATTTCTGATTTTCTATTTAATAGGGAGGTTTTATACTCTTTTAACTCGTCGGCA
>JBHLPG010000081.1:0-14946 GCA_048939725.1 Promethearchaeota archaeon
GGGAGATTCAGGATGTAAAATGCCCCTTCTGGTTTTAATAATCGAACTATTTCAGATAACCAATTCTCTGTCCAGCTTAAATAATCAATTGGGGAATTCGAATCAGAGTATACACCATAATCCTTCTTTAAATTGTAAGGAGGATCTGCGAAAGCTAGGTCGATCGTGTTAGATGGAAGGGTCATCATTATTTCAATACAATCTCCGCAGATTATCTTATTTCTTAAGTTCACAAGGCACCTCTCCATCAAAAGGAGCAAGTAAAAGTGTCGTTGAAGATGTACACGATAAATCTATTAATCGTTTAACAATTGTCGAATGCAGATCGTTTTTTGATTTTAATAATGTGTCTTCAAAATGCCAAATATCGGATAAGACCATTCCATCTACATGTCTAAGATGTTTTTTCCCCCCATAATCTTTTAGTGGCTCATTACAGAATGAACAAAAGCGGTAAGGTATCCTCACACGATTTATCCTGAAATTTTTCGGAGACTTTACGAAATAAAGGATACTATTGGCTGTTGGTATGAATTTCCTTAAATTCTGTTTACTATTAATTGTTGATGGATAAACAATCCAATATTTGAAGAAAAAGCCTAATTCAGTTAGTTTCACACCAAAATAAGGTGAATAATTTGGGATTGAATGAATAATGATATTTCCTTGGGCTTTTAATATTCTAGAAGAATGATCCAGATATTCAAAGACTTCTTTTATAACTGGCGATTGTTGGACTTCAAAAAAACTCAAAGCCATTTGTTTCTCATTATAGGAGTATCGAGGAAAGAGAATCCAGGTATCAATACTCCCATCTTCGATGTGATTAATTTCATACATTTCGGAGGTAGGAATTGCATTAGTAGCCTTGGGAATGATATCTTTAGTACTGTCCTTCCTTTGTTTTCGAGAGAAGAATTTCTCCTTCACAACCTCTGGATCTTTTATATTATAAACCGACATTATCTCAGACAATTTGAAGAACCCTTTCACCCTCAAAGGATCATCCAATAGCCTTCCATTTTTATCATATTTCTTCAATAACCCTCGTTCTATTTGGAGTCGAATATTTTCTTCTGCATGATTAGAAAACATCACCGCCTCTTTCAATGTTATTAACCGATCGTATTTAGACATTCAGACTGGCCTGCTTTCAAAAAGATTTAATTCTCAAGGAAAAAAGAATTTCAAAGTATAAAATGTCACACAAACTCATAATTTCCAACATGGCTATTCTGCTATCTAGAATTATAGATTTACCCTCGAGTAATCACCAATGAATCGAAGCTAATGGATTTTAAATAGTAAGTATTTTGTCAATTTATACTGAAGAAGCGATTATTATGGTAGAAACTGAGGTTTTAGTTGTCGGTGGTGGCCCTGCAGGAGTGATTTCTGCGCTTACTGCCGCTAAAATGGGAAGAAAAGTGATTTTGGTTGATGCAAAGCCAAAAGTGGAGATTGGAAATAAAGTATGTGGTGATGCATTAAATCTAGCTCCAGCGACTTTTTTAGAGGAAAAATTAGGCCTTGAAAAGCCTCATGGTGATGAAGTTGCTGAAACTGTAGAGCACTTAATTTTTATGACCACAGAAGCTGATTTTCCTATTCAGGGAGATGGATATGTTTTAAATCGCCATCCTTATGGACAACGTCTTCTAAAAACGGCTGAAGAATACGGAGTTGAAGTACGTCCAGATACTAAAGCTATAAAGGCTATTATTGATGGTAATGCTGTCATAGGAGCAGTAGTTCAGGATAAAAAAAATAAAGAAGATTATGAAATTAAAGCTCAAATCACGATTGACTGTTCTGGAAGAAACTTCCAAATTAGACGCACTCTCCCCAAAGATAGATTTCCTTTTCTTGAAAAAGAAATGGAAAAGCGAGATGTTGCTGTTTCTTATCGTGAAATCATTAGATTGAAGAATGAGGATCACCCTTACCATAACAAGATTTTCTTAATTTATCGGCAAGAAGTCCCTGAACCTGGTTATTTTTGGGTTTTCTCTAAAGGTGAGAAGCGACTCAATGTTGGTATTGGATGGTTTCTTGAACCTAGAATGAGGGGAATGAAGGAACACTTCTGGGAGGTATTAAATAGATACTATTATCCTCCAGATGCGTATGAAGTGGAGGATAAAGGAGGGTACACCATTCCCACTCGTTATCCTATGACTAATGCGGTTGCATCTGGTTTCTTGACCGCAGGAGATGCTGCTTTCCATGTAAATCCGTTGTCAGCCGAGGGTCATGGGCCTGCACTAACCGCGGGTTATTACGCTGGGAAAGCAGCAGCGGAAGCGATTGAGGCGAATGATGTCTCTGAACAAAAGCTTTGGCAGTATAATGTCGATGTAATGAATCATTTTGGCTTGAGTCACACAAAGGTTCAATTATTCACTGAAGCTTTACGACGAATTAAGGTTTCTGGAGTTGAATTTCTGCTAAAAAGAAAAATCCTAAATAAGCAACAATTCATAGACCTACATGCCGGGAAGAAGCTTGGAGTCTTTGGTACCGTCAAAATAGCAATAAAATCATTTCCCCGTTATGGTATTCTTTTTCAGCTTTCAAAAATTGTCAGGGGAGCCCAATATTTTGAGAAGTTATTTGCGGGTTATCCAGATAATCCAAATGATTACCCTAATTGGCTAGCTGAATTTAATAAGAAAATGAACGATATTCGCGCTTATTGAAACCAGATTATAAGAATATAGAAACTGTTATGCCAATTACTTCAAAATGAAGTTAAGCAGAAGAGCTTTTTAAGCTCTACGCCGATTTATAGATGGCTCTCTATCCTTAGATTGTCGATTTGAATTTTTTGTCGTTATGAATAGGGATCTCAATATTGATCCAAAGAGTGCTGTTCCATCGTATTTTCTTGATATATTATTTTTTTTCATTTTATTTACCTTCTATATTGTTAAATTGTCATGAAAGCGTGAATTAAAGTGATAGATATGACTTGAAAGGATATTATAAGTAATTTCTTCCACACCCGTCTATCTTATTGATTTATAATTATCTACTCAATATTGAAAATTGTAAGTAATAAATTAACGTGTTTTAATCCTGCTCTCTGTTTGTATATTCCTATGAATGACTTTTATATATTTTGTTTAAAAATTCGTTTTATTCTGCACTGTGATATTAAACTAGATCATTTTTAACATTAAGTACAACTCTATTCAAGGCTTCCTGCAAGATTGAAGAAGTCAGTACTATCAAATAAATAACAAGGTATTTCCTGCTTTTTATTGAATTTTTTTCTATATCAGGTAAAATCATTGCATTGGAAAAGATTGAAATGACAGAGAACGATCAGAAATTGAAACCACCACCTTTCAAGATTAAAGTAGTTGAACCAATCAAAAAAACCACAAGGGAGGAACGTAAGAAATTTCTAGAAGAAGCAGGATACAACTTCTTCAACATTGCGGCTGAAAACATTTATATAGATTTATTAACTGATTCAGGAACTTCAGCAATGTCCGATTACCAATGGGCTGGCATAATGCTGGGTGATGAGTCTTATGCTCAATGTAAGAATTTCTTCAATCTTCAAGATACTATTCGCGATATAACTGGTTATAAATACGTTATTCCTACACATCAAGGACGTAGTGCTGAAAATCTGATTTGTTATGCGCTTAATCTTGATCATACAAAAGTTACCATTTCTAATCAATTTTTTGACACGACTCGTGCAAATATTGAGAAGTCAGGAGCAAAAGCTCACGATTTTGTCATACCAGAAGCCTATCAACCCTCATTAATTCATGATTTCAAGGGAAATCTTGATACGAGTGCTTTGGAAAATTATATTAAAAATGAAGGTGACGTGTCACTAATTGTTGTGACCGTGACAAATAATGCTGGAGGAGGACAGCCTGTTTCGCTGACAAATATTATTGAAGTTTCAAGAATTGCTAAGATGAATAAGATACCTTTTTTTCTTGATGCAGCACGTTTTGCGGAGAATGCATACTTCATCAAGCTTCGAGAGAAAGAATATCAGAAGCTTTCACCGAAAGAGATTGCATTCAAGATGTTTTCCTATGCAGATGGCTGTATGGTTAGTGCGAAAAAAGATGGTCTAGTAAATATTGGTGGATTTATTGCTCTGAATGATGAGCAACTTTATCATCGAATCAAGGAACGTATGACAGTTATCGAAGGATTTCCTACATACGGGGGACTCGCTGGACGTGATCTAGAAGCAATTGCCAGAGGCTTGACAGAAGTTTTACAGGAAGATTATCTTGAATATCGACATCAGCAACTTGAATATCTTGGGAAAGGTTTAGAGAAAGGTGAGATTCCATTTATTAAACCAGTTGGAGGGCATTCTATTAATTTGGATGTGAAATGCTTTCTCCCAAACATCCCGCAATCACAATTCCCAGCGTGGGCTCTTACGGTTGCTTTATATGAATACTATGGTATTCGTGCAGCAGAGTTAGGTTCTGTAGCGTTTAGTCGTAAACAAGATGATGGGAGTTGGATTTATCCAGAGTTAGAACAAGTTCGATTGGCGATTCCTAGGCGAGTGTATTCACAGGAACATCTCAATTACATCATCGATTCAGTTATAGATCTCTACAAACACAGAACAGAGATAAGAGGAATGAAGATCGTCTACGATCCAGGTGTTCTTCGACACTTCACAGCTAGGTTTCATCCAATAAAACAAGAGTGAAAAGAACTGTAGATAGCTATAATAGTTGTTTTTTTGCTTTGTGTACAACTTCATTCAAGGTTTTCCGTAACTCGGGATCTAAAGGTTCACTTTCATGACTTTCCAGAACTTCTCTAGCTAGACTCTCAGCTTCTTCAACAAATTCAGGGGAATTAGCTGATTTCCATATTTCATAGGTGTCATGAAAAGACAGTTCTGGGAACCACCGTTCCTTACGTAAAATCTCACCAGTTTTAGGATGTGCGAGAAAGGTTCCATCCGTTTCAAGATCTTGGATCATGTCAACGCTCAAATGCTGGTCATCTACCTTAATTCCTGAGAATCCCCGTTTTAAATATCCAATTATTTCGTTATCAATTATAACTTGTAATGGAGAGGCAGTAAGCCCTCCACTAAGTCCTCCAACTCCAGAAATCATATCTGCTCCAGCCAATATTGTCATCAACCAAATGTAAGCTTTTTCATATGCTGCTTGTAATCCAACGGTATGGGAATCACTTACAGCCCATCCTGCATTTACTGGTAACTGATATTTTTCTTTGAAGAGCTGAGTTGCTGCTGCTTGAATTAATCCAACCTCTGGACCACTTGCATTGAGACTCCCCATCCTCGGGTTGATGAGATATGTACGGATATAGATAAATTGTCTTAACCCTGGAGTTTTCACTTGTCCCAGTATTAATCCCATTAAAATCTCTGCAGCAAATTGGGTTAACATCCCAGCTAAATGAGCTGATGCTGTTGAACCAGCCTGAGGTGCTGAACCGATAGAACAAGGAGTACCTATCTCCGTACATTGCCACAAAATATCTAGTTGGTCAGAGGAAAATTTTAGGGGACTTGTTGTAAAAATCCCAAGCCCAAGGCTGTATTCCATGATATCACGCTCTCCTGCAACTGCTTGCTGTATCTGAAAGAGATATGGTAAAACCTTATTCAGTGCGGTTCCCCCAGGAATTACGGGTTTTGATGAATTTTCTAGGAGGAGTTTCATGGCTAAAACTGACTGAAATGCTGGGTGAGAATCTTCAGGGATAATAGGGTTCACAATCGCTTCCACATTAGATGAGGCATCACATAATGTTGCCATTTCTTTTAAATCGGATAGTCGTGATCTACGTCTTTTTCTTGTCATTAAATCGATTATATGGGTCATTCCTTCTGGTGTATGGGCTTTTGGAATATCTTTACCAAGGATAAAATCATTTTTGGGATCTCTTGCCATGGTTTTGATAAATCGTCCACAGGATTTAATTGAAGAAGTGATCAAATCTTCATCGGTAATAAAAGCACGTGATTTTTTAAAATCTACTTTCACACCAGCATCAGCAAGAACATTAAGCCATCTTTTATCCTGAATTTCGCAACCAACCGATTTTAAGACATTTATAGCAGCATTATGAATTAGTTCTTGCTCCTTGGATGATAACAAAGATAGGTGAAGCATAAGAAGCTATTTGGTTGCATTCCTTAAAAAAATGTGGATATTTTGACCTGAAAGAAGAAAATTGTTCTCTTTTTGATCTAATTCATGTTTCTATCGTTGAGGATTGGGTAGGAATATCAGTTCCTGCAATCTGGAATATTTCTCGTAAATACGTACCTGTGGGACAATCAATTTGAGCAATCTCCTCGGGGGTTCCCGTGGCAAGCACTTCTCCTCCATTGTCCCCACCTTCGGGTCCTAATTCAATAATCCAATCAGCTGTTTTGATGACATCCAAGTTGTGTTCAATAACAACCACTGTATTACCATCTTTTACTAATCTCTGGAGAACTTTTAAGAGATAAGAAATATCATGAGTTGAAAGGCCTGTTGTTGGTTCATCCAAGATATAAAATGTTTTTCCTGTAGATCTCTTGGAAAGTTCTTTTGATAATTTAACACGTTGAGCTTCTCCTCCAGATAAAGTGGTTGCAGGTTGACCTAACTGGATGTAACTTAGACCAACGTCTACAATTGTTTGTAATTTATGTTTAATTTTCGGAATATTAGTAAAAAATTTTAATGCTTCTTCAACAGTCATACTCAGAACATCAGAGATATTTTTCCCCTTATATCTTATTTCTAGGGTTTCTGTGTTGTATCTTTTACCTTTACAATCATCACAAGTAATCCAAACATCTGGTAAAAATGATAATTCAATCTTAATTTGGCCTCCTCCTCTACATGTTTCGCACCGTCCACCTTTCACATTAAAGCTAAATCGCCCTTGTTTATACCCCCTTATTCTTGCCTCTTTTGTTTGAGAGAATAGTGCCCTAATACTATCCCAAACACCAGTGTATGTGGCAGGATTGGATCGTGGCGTTCTTCCAATAGGACTTTGGTCAATATTGATGACTTTATCTACATATTCCAGTCCTTCAAATTTTTCATGTTTTCCAACTTTATCACGAGATCCATGAAGATATTTTCTGAGCCCTGGATACAAAGTATCATTCATTAAAGATGATTTTCCTGATCCAGAGACTCCTGTGATGCAGATAAACCGGCCCAATGGAAAATCTACACTGATCTTCTTCAAATTATTCTCAGAGGCGCCTAGAATCGTAACTTTTTCTCCATTGCCGATTTTACGACTTTCTGGAATTTTAATTTTCTTTTTTCCTGAAAGATAAGCCCCTGTTGTGGAAGTAGTACATTTCATAATATCTGCAGGTGTTCCTTGAACAACTAGGGTTCCACCATGAATTCCTGGTCCTGGGCCTAAATCAATGACATGATCAGCGGCTAAAATCGTTTGATGGTCGTGTTCCACAGCTAATACAGTATTTCCTATCGCTCGAAGATTCTTTAGTGAGTCTAACAATTTCTGTTGGTCTCTAGCATGTAATCCAATTGAGGGTTCATCCAAGACATACGTGACTCCCACCAGGGCTGATCCAATCTGTGTTGCTAGACGGATTCTTTGTGATTCCCCCCCAGAGAGAGTCATAGAAGTCCTATCAATTGTTAGATATGGTAATCCCACTGATATAAGGAAGTCCAACCGTGCTTCAATCTCTCGTAAAATATTAGATGCAATTTTTAGATGAGTTTCCGATAGAGCGTCGCGAAGATTCCTGATCCAGAGCAAGCTTTTATCGACTGTCAATTCCGTTATTTCAATTATATTCTTATCTTGGATCGTGACCGCAAGGGATTCTGGTTTTAATCGTTTTCCTTTACAGCTGGTACAGGCATCTCTTCGCATAAATCGTTCATAATAGGAGCGAGCTGTATCACTTTTTGTTTCATTATATCTCCGTCGAATTGTATTAACAATACCTTCGTGACGATGTCTTTTAGATTCCCAACGGCTATTCTCGGATTCAAAAACAACACTCATATTTGTTTTTGAACCAAAAAGCAATTTGTCTATCACTCCTGGCGCTAAATCTTTGACAGGAATGTCAACAGAGAAATCATCCCAAGATTTTGCAAGAGAAGTATAATAAGAGAAACGCCATGACCCTGGGGTAAGTGGTTTATCCATAACTCCCCCATCACGGAAAGATAGATTTGGATTTGTAATGATTAAATCTGGATCAATACGTAAAGTGGTACCTAATCCTTGACATTCCGAACATGACCCCCAGGGTGAATTGAAACTGAAGTTTCTTGGTTTTAGTTCCTCATAAGAAAGCTCACAATCTGGACATGCATAATTTTCGCTGAAAAAGTAATCTCCTTCTGTTTGGCTATTGAGCTTTGAGACAATTAATACTCCTTCTCCAAGATTGAGAGCTTGTTCTATAGCTTCAATCAATCTGGTTCGAACATTAGGTTTAATGATGAGCCTATCAACAACTGCCTCAATTGAATGAAGCTTGTATCTATCAAGTGTTGGAGGATCAGAAAGTTCATATTCATCCCCATCTATTCTAACTCGAATAAACCCCATCTCCATTAATCGTTCCCATTGAGTATGGTGGGTTCCCTTTTTTCCTCTAATAATGGGAGCTAGAATCTTTATACGTGTGCCTTCATCCCATGTTAGTAGTGTTCTGACAATGGACTGTGGTGTTTGGATTCGGAGTTCTTTCCCACATGACACACAATGAGGGATTCCAATATTGGCGAATAATAAACGCAAATAATCATAAATTTCTGTTTGTGTCCCCACTGTTGACCTTGGATTTTTACTTGTTGTTTTTTGCTCAATAGATACAGCTGGAGATAATCCTTCGATTAATTCCACCTCGGGTTTCTGCATTCTTCCCAGAAATTGGCGTGCGTAAGCACTTAGTGATTCTACGTAGCGTCGCTGCCCTTCAGCAAATATTACATCAAATGCCAAACTCGATTTTCCTGATCCACTCACTCCTGTTATGACAACCAGTTGATTACGAGGAATACTGACGGTCAGATTCCGAAGATTATGTACCTGAGCATTTTGTACATAAATATACTCTTTTTCCTCGTTTGTCATGACAGGATAACCCTTCTCACTGTGAGGTTATAAAGATACAGAAGCTGGTAAAGTAATAAAGGAATAAAAAAGGCCTTTTCTCCGCTAAACTAATCTTTCCTATCCTTTGAAACTTTGGAGGACTTACAATTAAATCCTACTTTGATATTAGTACTCTCCTTCAAGAGAATTATAAACTATGGTTACACCATTATCAAAGAAAAAATCCCCTAAAAGGAAGTGTATTGCACTGTGAATTAATCTTCTCACCGAAACTTATCTTTCCTTTCTTGTGATTGAAAGTCTTTGGCTAATAGATAGGGGTTTATAGGGATTTTCGAAGTTCGATAAAATTTATTTCGTTAATTTTTTATAAGTCGTCATATTACTATCTAGCTTAAGTTGCTCTAGAAGGCACTCTAAAAACTATTTCTTTTTTTGCTGAAAAATTCCAATAGGGGTATAATATGAAAAAATTAAGACTATTTGTTGTAACATTAAGTTTATTGTTGATTGGAGGATCTACAGCAATTATGATTTCATCCATACAATCAAGATATTTTCTTTCCTCCGAAAATGAGGTTTATCAAGCTATTCCCCCATTAAAAGGGGAATCTAGCCCAGTAAAAGAAAGTACCATTCCAAGTACTCCAATGATCCCTTCTTTCTCAGTCCAAGACTTTCCTGAACCGACTGTTGAAGTGTTCCAATTTTCTGATCATGAAATGGATTTACGAGGCTATGGAGATGATACTGTTCGATTTAATATGAAATTCCGCTCAACTACAGAAAGAGCAAGGTTCTATGGATATGCACAATTGTGGACTACGGATCAGATAACATCTTTAAGTCGAGAAGCATATTGGGAAGCGTGGGTTGATCCCAATACTAATATTACCGCCAGTTTTGATATCAGTGGTTATGAAATTCACGAAAACGGTATTGATGGGCCATATTCAGTTCGCTTACGATTTTACAAAGATAATGACACCACAACCACAATTTATAATTCCGCGTTTGTGCATACCACTCAATCTTACTTGTATACTGATTTTCAAGCCCGACCAACAATTGATAGTATTACTTCAAATCTTATTGATCAAGAACCAAACGGATTGTATGAATGGATAAATGTTCATGTCACGGTGACAGTAACTATACCTGATGAATATTATTTTAGTGGAGAGATTACAGGAGGAGGTGTTTTTGAAGATGCCCGTAATGACACCTATTTGGCCGTTGGTCAACACACGGTTATTCTTAAATTTGCTGCCTGGGATTTCCAAGGAATGAGTTCAGCTGCAATCACTCTTACAAATTTACACATAGAGCATGATACTAATCCTCGCTATATAGTCTATTCAGCAAATCCAAGTGTCAATATTGGGACATATGGGCCAAGCGATTTTGATACGCCTCCTCTTGATCTCACTGGCCGTTTTTGGGGTTATGGCTATGACACAGATGGAAATAGCTTATTTAATTACTATCGGGTCATCATCGAAGTAGAATTACTACGAATTGAAGAGGGTGATTTCTACCTTAACCCCGATATCTATAAACCCCCAAGCGATTATATTCATGGATCAAGCACGAATTGGGTATCCTTCGATAGTACAGGGCTTGTAAATGTCACTGTTGACTTCAATGGTATCGAAATTTACAAGAGTGGTATTACGAACGATAATCTCATCATAAAAGACATCAATGGATGGTTTTATCACCGCCCTGATATTGGCTATAATTGGAATGATGGATTCTCCTTCTCTAATGAGTTCATTACGAGTGATACTTATGATTTTACGGAATTTGAGGGGCCAGGTGCATATTTAACCCATAATTTCAATGATTATGGTCAAGATACTGATGAAGACACCTTATTTAACATCGTGATCCTTGAAGTTGAAGTCAATGTTAGTGTAGCTGGGGATTATTATATTGGGGGTTCAATAGAACATACTTCTAGTAGTCAGGATATTTCAGATGCGAGTACCACTGTTTATCTGTCAGTTGGTATACATTGGGTTTCGTTACAATATGATGGGGTAGACTTCTTCCTTTGGGCGGTAAATGAAGTAGTCAAGGTCGCATATATCTCCCTTGAGGGTGGTTCTCCTCAAACTACATTGGATTATAACAATACAGCTCTTCTGTCTCATTACTTATTCACTGACTTCGATCCTCCCAAAGCAAGATTTACAGGGATTTACAGCGACACAGTTGCAGATACTAATAGTGATGGTTTGTGGGATGAGCTTAGAATATCTGTAGAAGTCGAGATTAATGCGACTGGTAGATATAGGGTTTATGGGAACTTAAGAAATCAAATGACAGACCAAAGTGTATCAGTAAATACCGAGATAATTGATATTTTGGCTGTTGGAACCGTTTCATTCGTGCTTACGTTTTCTGGCGAATGGATATGGAGTCAGCATACCACTACAACCTATCTTCTAAATTATGTGTATATTGATGAATATGATACAAGCAACAATCGTATTAGACAATGGGATTATAGAGATGATCCCTTTACGACGGATACCCTTTATAATTCCGATGATTTCAATCCTCCTCCAATTCTCTTCACTGGAAATTTTGCTGAGTCTCTGGTTGATCTCGATTCAGATGGGTTGAACGACATTTTTAGCATTGAAGTTGAGATTGAAGTTACCGAGGCGAATCTTCCGTACTCAGTTTATGTTTATGGCTATATTACCATTGATGGTGATAATTGGCAAGCTAGTCAATGGGTTGATATGAATAGTCTTACTTTGGGAATCAACACGGTTGAACTGCGTTGGTTCACGATTGAAATGTATCTGACATTAAAGGATCAGACTTACAACGTTGATTTCTACATTGAACGAACTGACACTTGGATAAGGTTAGATACCTACTTGGATTATGTTACTTCTACTTATACTTACACTCAATTCGATCCTCCAAGTATTGAGTTCACAGAAAATTTCTTTGACAATGGTGTTGATACTGATATTCCAAGTAATAGTAGATTCGATTATGTAGAACTCACATTTGAAGTGAATGTTTTTGAAGCAGGGAAGTATCGGCTCTATGGCTGGCTTTATGCAGATGAAGGTGGAAACAGTTACTACTTTGAGACTACTGATGGATGGATGGATCTTTCAACTGGTTTGCATAATATAATTGTCGAAGTCGATTATTTCTGGTTCCTAGGTCATAGTAGTGGTGCTCTAATTTACTTCGATAGTGTTTATCTCCACCGGTACTTCGATAATTACGGAGATGTACAAATGGACCATTATAGTGACCGTCATTATATATCAACATACTACCATTCTGAATTCGAAATCCCCCCTATTGCGTTTTCGGATAATATTTCTTATGACTATGGTGTTGATACTGACGCAAGTGGTAGATTCGATTATCTTGAGCTGGTAATAGAAGTCAATGTAACTGAAACGGGAACATTCTGGTTCTATGGATATGTTTATTGTGATAGTGGTGGAAATAGTTTTCACTTCAATTCTGGTCAGATGTCTTTAGGTATAGGCCTCCATAATGTCTCTTTCCAAATTGAAATCGCTTGGGTACGCAGTCACCAAGATGGATCCGCTTTCTATATCGGAGAATTGTATCTATATGAATATATACCAGCTGAAGGTGATCGTCAACGAGGTTACCTTAGTACTTCTCGATATTTCAGTCGAATCTATTATCACAACGATTTTGATCCCCCCGATGCCTTTGTTACCAGAGTTGTAGAATTTAACCCAATTGATTTCAATAGTGATGGCCTATATGATGTCTATCGTGTTGTTTATGAAGTGAATGTAACTGTTCCCAGCCTTGATTTACATATCCATTCAGTATTGGAAGAGCAGAATACCTGGAATTATATAACATCGACTTCCATTGAGCTCTATGATTTACCATTTGGCATGCATAACATTTCCATTGATTTCCGCGGTAATGAGATTTATTCAAGTTGGTTTACACAAGGTTTGCAACTTTCTAGCTACGAACTTACGAGAATCAGTGATTGGACAAGGGTCGATGAATTTTATGGTCCAATTCCTCTCACTATCTTATATACTTATGAAGATTTCAATCCTGAGTATTTTCCACTAATAAGTATCTATCACCTAAATGTCATTGAAAATCAATTTGATCAAGTCGAAATAAACGCAACTATTCTTCGCTACAGTTCTGAGTCAGTTGACAGTGTTGAGCTAGAGACGGAATATGGATGGTACACTATGTCTAGAATCTTCATGGGTGGAAATTTCGAGATTTGGACATATACCTACTCACCATCATCTATAGATACATACCACTTCATTGTCCATGCCTACGGAAATTGGGGGTCTGAAGATAGTATGATCTACCAAACAGGTGGTCCAGCATTTATTGGATTTCAAGTAAATACCACCCGTGGTTCGGTTGGTGATGGATTTCTATTCAGTGCGAGAGTCAACGATTCTGATGGGATAGATAATATTATCCTTCACCTTGGAGATACAGATTATCCAATGAGCTTCATCTCAAGTGAGCCAGATTACGAACTTTGGCAGGTAAGTGTAACAATCGATCAAGCAGGAACGGTAACTGCCTATGCCACAGCTACCGATGGAATTGGTATATCCTCTAATTCTTATGAAATAGCGTTGGATATTGACGCAGGGGAGCCTGAAATCCGAAGTTTTACAATGAACACCACTTTACCCATCACTCTTGGCGGAGTAATTCATTTTGAAGCTCTTGTCCGAGATCCCGATGGGATAAGTGAGGTCATTTTAGTTACTATGGGAACTGAGTATGCAATGAATTTCGTCGTGAGCTCACCTTTGGGTGAGCTGTGGGATCTAGAGGTCACCTTCTACCAAGCGGGTGAACTCACTGCTTACATCATTGTTAAAGACGTGTATGGTGTTTCCTCTCAGTCAGACAGCCTTGACATCATCGTCAATGAAGGATCTGTAATCCAAGATGTTGATATCAGCCCAGGTACGGAAGTTAAAATTGACGAAGAGATCACTTTCACTATTGAGATCCAGAAATCTGACGCTATCATTACAAGTGTAACCCTTGAGATCGAAGATGATCAGGGTAATGACTACCTTGTTCCACTTGAGATGATTGACGAAACAGAGGATCTTGAGATATATGGAGGTTCTTATACACCAGAACATTCTGGTACCTTTGAATGCACAATCAGAGTCCTAAATACAAAGAATCAGGAATCAATCTATAAGGTTACAATTAAAGTCAGAAGTGAACAGAATATAACGGGTGCACCTGGATTTGAATTAGCTGTAGCTCTAGGAATTCTTGTGCTTCTCCCCCTTACAAGAAAGCGATGGAAAATTAAAAAATAATTTTTCCATTCCTCCCTTCTTTTTTTCTAGAATTTCATAATCTCCTTTTTAGTAGTTTCTTTTCGTGTTCTCTATTATATCCCTCATTCCTATCCAATCAGGTAATAAAGGATTTCTTTTGTCCTTTTAGGATTAATATCTCAATAAATTTTATTCTAGAGCATTTGGCTGTTATTGCCACAAACTCTTTACTTTTAAGTAACATACTTACTATAGTAATTGTGTCGAAAAGTATGAATTCTTCCCAAAAAATGAAAAAATCATTTTCTCGCTGGTTACTGGGTCATTTAACGCACAATCCATTGATCATAATTGGTGTAATCATAGGAACGGCAATTGGAATATTCACTAGACTTTTGATTCCTATTATTTTGGGGGAAGCCATTGACCTTGCAATTATTGACAAAGGTGATATGTTATCTTCTGTAGCACAGTTATCTCTGTTAAATGAATTTGTCATTTTTCTAATATTCCTAGGAATCTCTCGGTT
>JBHLPG010000382.1:0-3655 GCA_048939725.1 Promethearchaeota archaeon
AATTTCACCAAAAACATTCAGCATACTAGTTTTCCCAATACCGGGAGGACCAGAGACAAGAATGAAATTTTCCTTAAGCTTTTTGTCCTTAAAATCTGCTAGTATTGATTCGAAGCGTTTCTCATGGCTTCGACGGCCCACAACTAAATGGGGCTCACTCGGTCTCAAAAAATTATCATAGGAACTCATATGGAGTAAACCTCTATTGCATGAACTAGTTTTTACTGTCATTATAAAAAATTTCACAAAAAAAATTAAACAAGGTTGTATAAGGGATTAATATATAGATATTGGGAAAAAACGGAGTTCAACGACCGTATTAACGCTCATAATGATTAATATATCCGTTTTGTTTAGTACTTATTTATTTGGAGAATTTATAATGAATGAAGGACTTGAAAACTCTTACAATCATCGGGGTCTTGAAGAAGAAATTTATGAGTGGTGGGAAAAAGAAGGATTTTTTCGACCTGAAAAACAAATCGAATTAGGATTAATAGAAAGAGAGAAAAGCCCACGATTTTGTATAACAATTCCTTTGCCCAATGTCACTGGACAACTGCATCTTGGACATGCAGTCACAATATCTTTGGAAGATTTGATGACACGTTATGAGCGGATGAAACAGAAAGAAGCATTATTCATCCCAGGGACTGATCATGCAGGAATTGCTACTCAGAATGTGGTTGAAAGAGAATTATTAAAGCAAGGAATCAATCGCAAAGATATTGGTCGTGAAAAATTTGTAGAAAAAGTGTGGGAATGGAAGGATAAATATCATGCTCGGATAACAGAACAATCCAAGCGTATGGGTATGAGCAGTGACTGGACTAGAGAACGATTCACGTTAGACTCAATATGCACTCGTGCTGTTCGGGAAGCATTCTATCGCTTATATACGAAAGGATTAATCTATCGTGGAGAATACATGATCAATTGGTGCCCTCGCTGCGAATCAGCTATTTCTGATCTGGAGACCATTTCTGAAGAAAAAGCGAGTCAACTTTGGTACATTAAATACCCAATAATCACAGAAGACTGGAACAAACCTAAACACGAATGGGGATGTGGAAAATGGGCTGAAGGGGCATCAGAATTCATAGTAGTTGCTACTACCAGACCAGAGACTCTTTTAGGGGATACAGCAGTCGCTATCGCACCAAATCATAAAAACTATGGGAAATTTGTAAGCACTCATGCAGTTCTACCCGTAAACGCTCGTGAAATACCAATTATTGTTGATGAGTACGTGGATCCCGAATTTGGAACGGGTGCTTTAAAAATTACCCCTGGTCACGATCCTAATGACTTTGAGATAGGTCTACGACACGAATTAGAAGTGATAACGGTATGAGATGAAAGGGTTTATTTATTACCAGAACATTCAGGCCCCTATGCAGGGATGACACGGGAGGAAGGTCGTGAGGCAATTGTAGAAGACTTAGAGAAAGAGGGATTGCTTGAGAAGATTGAACCTTATCTCCATCAAGAACCCCATTGTCAGCGTTGCCATACTGTTATTGAACCCAGAGTTTCAATCCAATGGTTCGTTAAGACAAAACCATTAGCTGAAGCTGCGATGGAAAGAGTAAGTAAAAAGGAAAGTATAATTATCCCTGACCGTGAAGAGAAAAGGTTCTTTCAGTGGATGGAGAATATTCATGACTGGTGTATAAGTAGACAACTCTGGTGGGGACATCGAATACCCATTTGGTATTGTGATGATTGCCATGAGGAGATTTGTCCTCTTCCAGATGTTGATGAGCTTAACAAATGCCCAAAATGTGGAAGTGGAAATTTAACACAGGAAGAAGATGTGTTAGATACCTGGTTTTCAAGTGGTTTATGGCCATTCTCAACGCTTGGTTGGCCTGATATTGACAATCCTGATTACAAACGATTCTTCCCTACAAATACCCGTGAAACTGGCTATGATATCCTTTTCTTTTGGGTAGCTCGGGAAATGATGCTAGGTATCGAGTTAACGGGCCAGGTACCTTATGAGACTGTTTACCTCCATGGTCTTATAAGAGATGAAAGGGGAAGAAAGATAAGCAAATCCATGGAAGATGTTGATAAATATGATCCGTTACACATAATCGCAGAGTATGGAGCGGACTCATTACGTTATGTTTTAATATCTAACAGTATCCCAGGGTTAGATACCAACTTAGATCCACGACAACTTGATGCAGCTCATCATTTTTTAAATAAAATATGGCAGTCTACTCGTTTTGTACTTGGTAATATTCGAGAAAACCAAAAATTACCAAGTTTAAGCCAAATAAATACAGGAGAATTACGTATTCCAGATAGATGGATCTTATCCAGATTGAATTCTCTTATTAAGACTGTCTCTGGAAGTATGAAGAATTATGATTATTTAAAATCATCACGAGAGATCAAGAATTTTTATTGGAACGAATTCTGTGACTGGTATATAGAAATCAGTAAAATAAGACTTTATGGTGAGGAAGAGAAGGATAAAATCATTCCCAAAGTGATTTTACTCCACGTTTTAGATATTTCGTACAAATTACTTCATCCAATTGTTCCATTTGTTACAGAAAAACTTTGGCAGAATCTACCCAGTAGTATAAAGAGTGAACCAGCATTAATTGTGGCGAAATGGCCTGATTACGATGAAACTTTAATTGACCAAAAACTAGAAGAAGAGTTCCAATTTTCAATAGAACTGATCCGTGAAATAAGACGGATAAGGTCAACCTTTAACATCGGTTTAGCAGAGAAAATTCCTTTACAGATCAAAATGGATGTCTCAATTGCTTCATTTGAAAAAACAAAAGATGAAATTATTAACCTAGCTAAGATTGATCCTGAGAAGTTGATAATACAATCGAAATTAGAACAACCAAAACGAGCTGCCCGTGTTGTTATACACGGAATAACAGCTTATATACCGCTTGAAGAGATAATTGACTTAGTAAAAGAACGAGACAAAGTCTTTACTAATTTAAATAAACTTAACGAAAATCTTAATCAACTAAATGAAAAATTGAGTGGTCCTTTTTCCAAAAGAGCACCTATCGAAGTCGTTAATAGGGAAAAAGAGAAATTAAGAGAATTAGAAAGCAAAAAAACGCAATTAGAAGAACAATTAGAAATTCTAAAATAATGAGAGGATGAAGGTTCTAGTGAATCGAACACCTAAAGAAATCGGAAATAAACTCAAAAATGCTTTTAGATTAAACTCACAGAAACCACTAATAACCACTTCTCTTTTATCTTCTAAAAAATTTCTCATTTTTAAAAAGGAAATTTAAAGAATAGTCAAGAAAAAATTAAAGAATGATATGGTTAAATTGATTAACAACCCTTCAAGGTAGTGTTATAAACATGGATTATTTTTCTATTCGAAGGTTTAATTGTGGAATTCTTCCTAAAGATCTATAATTTTCGAATAATAATAGTATTTTTCATTCTTCTTATATCAAATCTATCCACTAATATATTAGATAAGAAAAATTTTTCATCACAATTAATGTCAATTGAATATCCATTAGAAAATACATTTCATAATCCTATTAAAATTTATGGAAATCAAGAGTTTGAACAATTGGCTACCTTAGAAGGATGGAAAGGAGAAGGAACTAAGGATAATCCTTTTATCATTGAGAATTATTATTTTCTTTTT
>JBHLPG010000383.1:0-3639 GCA_048939725.1 Promethearchaeota archaeon
TCTGACTCTGAATTATTGGATTTAATTTGGTACTTAAGCCATTTTGAAGCTAATTCAAAATGGTGGAATATTGGAAGAGAGTTACTCTTTGAAAAATTCCCTCTCTGGAATGAATCATATGCATATGGAGAAGACTTTGATCTGCAAATAAAAACATTAAGAAGTTATCTTGTTTTTGAACCTGTAGATATTCCTTTAAACATGGATAATCTTGAAATATTTCATAATGCATGTAAATTTCTTTGGGAGAAAATCCATCCTAATATCGACAGCTTAACTAAGACTCTAGGTTCTCCTCCCGAAAATTCTACTAGATTAACAAGTGACCAGATCCTCTTTTTCGAATTTCTTTCTCAAGCTGCTAATTTTCCAACCATTTTCAATATTTCAATACTAACTGATTATGCGAGAAAAGCTGTAGAAACAATTGTTGAGATAACAAACAAAACCAATGGAATTCCAGAATATTTTGATATCAATTCATCTCAATCTTCTTCAATCTATAGGTGTAGACATCAAGGTGAACTGATTCTTGCTTTAAATCAGCTTGATTTTGCTTATCAAATTGGATCTACAGTTGACATTCTTATTAATCGCATAAATAAATTCATTATAAACCATTTACGTAACAAAGATTGGAGTTGTAGCGAATATTACAATTCTTCTAATCGTAAACGATCTGAACATATTCTTGCAAGTGATCAGAGTCTTATAATTCGGTGTTATGTATTATTTGAACACCTTCAATCAGGGAAATACATATCTGAAAAGTTAATCGAAAAATTAGAAGCGCCTAATTCGGGATTTTATCCTTCCTCCACAGATCGGAATTCCCAGAATCTAATTGATCAGGTACAAATTTTACTTGCTTTTAACGACTTGATTATGCTTGAATCTCAAATATATCCCACAGAACCCAAAGAGGGTGCAGCCTCTTGGGGATTCGGGTTATTTTCTATTATACTCTTAGTCAGTGTCCTTCTCGTTAAGAGAAAGTGGAGAAAAAGAACAGCGTATTCTCCTGAATGATTCTCTGTTTAAATAGAATTCATTCAATGGTGATTGAAATATTGGTGGTGTTGAGATAATTGCGATTTTATTTCTTTTTGATAGATTTCTGGTATCTCGTATAGTTGAAAAACTAAGTTATCAATTTCTAATTGGAGTTGGTTGAATTTTCCAGATATTGTACAAAAGGGACATAAATGATTTAGAATTTCTGAAGATGATAAGCATGTTTGAAGATATTGGGTGATAAGTATCACCTTCTGGTGAAGAGTTTGCAATAGATCTCGGTTTTTTGCATTTTTTCGTGGAAGAGGGAAGCATCCTAGATCAGAAGGTGGAACAGCAGCTGTTAAATTGATTTGATGGATATACCAATTGATTAACAAAGAGTTAAAAATCCCTAATAATGCTTCAGCAGATACTAACCAATTCGTTGGAAAATCTGGAGTAATTGAAATATAATTAACGTTGTTTTCAACCCAAATTTGCTTTTTGACTTTTAAATCTTGTATACTAATCTTTCCAGCAATAATCCGACGTAATTGTTCCCTTGCGGTAATCCTCTGGAACACTATTCGGGGTATCAGGGCATGTTTTTTCCTAAAGAGATGATCTTCAGCCTTCTCTGGTTTTTTATACCATCTAGGTTTCTGACGACTCTCTTTTAGGTTGATTGTGTATGGAGAAATGTTTTTCCCATTCAAAACTATGTTGAAATCAAGGCGCTTGAGATTTCTAGGTATTTTTTTAAAATAGTAAGGTCGGATCTTTATATCTGCAGGTCTAATTTCCCCACTTTGAACTCTGAATGTATCTTTAAGTCGAATCGAATTTTTGTGTAAACTGTTCAAGATCTCAAAGGTTCTTTTGTAGGGTGAGGGGATAATTTTTTTTAACTGTAATAACTTGCAGAAGGGAATGTAATCAACAATAAAATTATTTTTAATTAAAGATTTCATATCAAAAGCTCGGATAATTAGTGTTTTTTGTTCCAGAGTACTATTCGTTCTACGCATTACTAAAATACAGGTTCCTTGAAGAATATTTGGGAATATTTTACTTCTGCTAACGAAATCAACGATTTTTTCAACAACAAAACGAGTATTCAGAAAATCTCTAACTCTCTGACTATATGTATCAGTTAATATTGAGTTTGATGTTAAGAAAACAGTTGAACCATTTGGAGTTAAAAGATCATATACTCGAGCGAAGAAAAGGTGATAAAGATTAAAGCGGTTGACAAATAATTGCTTCCGATATATTCTCCGATAAAGTGAATTATTTTTTGGCGAGATATCCTTTGTTACATAAGGTGGATTACACAGAATCAAATCGAAGCCTGATCTGTTTTCATTAAAAATGGTTGGAAACTCTTCATACCAGTGAAAAACTCTCATCTCGTCATTCATTAAATCTGAAATTTGAGCATTTAGGACAACATTTCCAAGTAGTACATTTCCTAGTCGAATTTTTTGTTTTGATTCTTTTTCCACTGATTTTTCCAGTTGATACTGTTCCTGATCTCCAATTATCCAGTTTATCATATTTTTTCTGCTGGAATCTACTGCTTGAGGATTATTATCCACTCCATGTAAATTCTTTCGAAGAATTTCTAGCCTTAAATCAGGTAGGATTGTTGAAGAAAAATTAGGGTGAACAGCTTCAAGAAATTTACCTGCTGCTATAAGGAATGCTCCATTTCCTACTCCTAAATCTAAGATTTTGATGTCTTTTAATTGTTCATAAATTTGTTCACGTAATGAATAAGTTACAGGATCTTTGAAATATTCTGGTATGAAATTTTGCCCAAATAATTCTGACCATTGGCTATTTGGCAGTCTATTTTTTAAAAACTGATGAAAAACTGACCATACAACGTATTGAGCTAGCAAAGTAGGAGTATAAAAAGCACCGATTGATCCTTTCTTCTTTGAAGATTTCACATGTAATCCCAGTAAAACTTAGAATCAACTGTTTCTTCTACAATTCTAGAAAATCATCTAGATCAAATAATCGCTGCTGATTTTGGAATTCAAGACAGGAACGAAATGAATCTATTCTCTTTAAATTCTTCAGAGATTCTTGAACATATTCAGGATTAATCTCAATTCCGAGATAATCTCTCTTTAGCAATTTAGCTGCAATAGCTGTTGTCCCAACTCCTAAAAACGGGTCTAAAATTAGATCTCCCTCGTTTGAAGATGATAAAATTATTCGTTCCATAAATGCTAGTGGGAGTTGGGTAGGATGTTGGATATGTCTCTTTCCTCGATGTTTGAGCCGATATATATTTGACCAGATATCTGAAAATGGCTTTTCACTTAAATTTGAGGTATTTCGATCTTTAACACACTTTTCCCTGGCGCAATGCGTCCAATTATGCTTAGTTGTTATTTGATTAAAGGTAAATTTTTCCCTCATTTTAGTATAGTAGAGGAGAGAATAATGAGCAGGCATAATTTTTCCACGTGGAGTAGACAATGCATCCCATGCAATTGTATTCTGGCGATAGAGGAATTTATCCAGAAAAACACCATGATGAATAGCCCATTTAGGGAGATTCAGGATGTAAAATGCCCCTTCTGGTTTTAATAATCGAACTATTTCAGATAACCAATTCTCTGTCCAGCT
>JBHLPG010000384.1:0-3635 GCA_048939725.1 Promethearchaeota archaeon
ACTTTTTGATTTATGTGTCACTATACATGAATCTTGGGGATTAGGATCATCCTCTTCAAGAAGGTGAAATAAGTTATTAATTTTCTTTCCCATCTCTTTTCCTGCTAAGTAAGGGATTCCATGACCATACAAGCCCTCACACAAGAAAAAAATTCTATAATTCCCACTCTGGACTGTAAATATACCCATTCCCTCCAATTCAGGGATAGCATGGCCAAACACTCCAGACATCGTATAATGAGGTGCTTTTTCCACCTCTGCGAGAGCCAATGCTAGCGCCGTATATAGTGCTCCTCCTAATTCAGGTTCGAGCTCAATACCTCCTCTTAATTGACAGTGTCCAATAATGTGCATGCATGGGAGATGCTGAATCCAAATTTGGCTTACAACTACCAATAAAAATCCCCATAGAGGAAGGTTTGAAACTATCAGCTAAGGAGGGACAAAAATTGATTTCACTGTTTCTTTTATCTAGTATTCTTTATTCCGAACCAGATCTTTCTAGTTAGACTAGTTGTGTTCTGAGAGATTTCCCTTTATTGAATCACATCTTATTTTGGAATTTTTGATTATAAAGTATTCTAAATAAAGCCCCCGAATCTACGGAGAGTCTCTCTAGAGGTTTTTGACTCTATCATGGATGTACGAGAATTTCAGTTCTATGATCATTGATCACGATCCAGCTCGTTTCCAGAGGATATAGGCAAAAAGAGCTGATATAGCGAAGGCTGATATTTGATCTAACGCATAAACAGCAAGAAGTGGTAATTCAAAGATTATTGCGGGAATGTTGTTTGTGGTGGTAAATCCAAAATCAAGGATTAAATGCGAGAACCATGCAAGAACGATTGAAGAGAGTGACCAAAAATGGTCTTTTGCCATCTTTCGCTTAGGAAGGAATATGATGGCGAGATAGACAGCTGAAAGAATTGCAAATAAAAGTGGAAGAATTGGATTATGCCAAAATCCTCTATGTGAAAAGAGATAGTCCAGAGTTGGATTTCCTGTTTCAACAGTTATTACAGCCCAAATTCCATCAATATCAGGAAGAACTCCTGCAAAAGCCCCTAATACTAGTGTTTTTAAACGATCTTTTTCATCCCAGTGAAAAAAAGGGATTGCAATCAAGAATCCAACAAAAAAGTGTGTAGAATAACCAGGCAATTTGTCTCAACCCAATGTTTTTTAGTTCACACAATATAAAAACTTTTCTTAGAAGAGAAATTTCCTAGGCTTTATATAGATGAATTAATGTTTCTAAATTATCAAAGGAGAAAACACGAATGAAAAATGACTCGACTCAAAACAAAACCAGATCAAGTTACATTATTGCTATACCAGATGATTTTACCTTGACAAAAATATCTAACTTGGAGGAGTTACTTACAAAAATCAAAGAGAGACTAGGTATTCCAAAATCAGAAATAACTCATGAAGAATTAGCTCGGACTCTAGATACCTTTAAAAGCGAGAGTGATTTCTCTATAAAGGAAATGTCAGAAATTCAATGGATTGTCTTTTCAATATTACAAGATTTTCAATTGGTGATTCATGAGTTTCCGACTGAACAAGAATTTGGACGAATCATTAATATTATGGCTAGAGGGAAACAACAACGAATTGAACAGATTCTAAGTGGTCAATATAAAATTGTCTGATCTTATCTATATTAGTTATTGGTAAAATTCTTTACAACTGTAGATATTGTAGTGCTTGAATTTTTGGAATTACTTTTAAAATATATGAAGCTATGGTGTGGAAAATCTCTATTATTTCTTGGCCACCCCATAAAGCTGAGGTTTCATAATACTTAATATTGAATTTTTTAGCCATTGATTGAGCTTCGTCAGCAGAAATCACTCGCTCATTTATCAAATCATTTTTATTCCCAACTAAGACTACCATTGAATGTGGGTTTACTTTACTTCGATATTCACTTATCCAATGTGGTACTGCGTTGAAAGAATTTCTATCATTCAAAGCAAATACCACTAGACATCCCAAGGAACCAATGTAGTAACTTGACCGTACTTTACCAAAAGCCTCCTGCCCAGCAGTATCAGTTAATAGAAGTTTGACGGGTTTATCATTTAGAACTATCCTTTTTATGGTGTAGTCAACACCAATTGTGGGCAGATAATTCGTTGAGAATTTCCAATCAGCAAATCTACGGACAAGAGAGGTTTTACCAACAGAGTATGAGCCAATTGAACAAATTTTCAACACGAGATCATTTGTAGACATGTGATATCCCGAACAATTTGACACCTCAATCATAGTTAATTAATTTTTTGAAATAAAACAAGCCCTTCTCATGAAAGAAACAGATATAAATCTTTAGATGGTAAAAGGGCGACAAAACCTATAGTTTTTAATTCATCAAGTTGATTACCACATTCTTAATGGTTTTTGATGAGTCGATTCATTTTTTATAAACGAAGTCTGGGATGGAGAGAAACAAAAATAACTGTTTTGTCATTGCTTGCTAGGGTTTATCTCCTGTTTATTGCCTTCGTTTTATTTGAATTCGTATTTTTTTTGTTTAATTTTATCGACCCAGTTAGTATCTTCATTCTTTTGCAAGTCATTATTTTTATTTAAAAGTAGAACTTATAGGAGGTTTTGTCGGCTTTTTTTGATCAACCAAGAAAATCCATTAAAAAAGCCAATCCAGCCCTTAAGACTGAATTATCTGCGTGAAAATGTCATATTTCTGTTTATTTTCTTCGGATAACTTACTCTTATCCCAGCTTTCTATAATCTTCTTCATAACCTTTTTAAATCTATTGATGAACTTAGTATGGGTTTCACTGAGTTCAGAGTAACCTTTAAGAACTTGAGGTAGACTTTTAACATTTTTTGATGTGAAAAAAGCCATCGATTGGTTTAAGTTCTCTAAAAGACATCTATCTGGGTCAACATATGTATGTCCAATATAATCAGTGTCTACATAATAAAGGAATTCCAATCCTGAAACAAGCCAATTGCTTTGATTATAATCTAGTAATATCCGAGCTCGTGACGCTAGTGATAGAATTTCAATTAATTGGTTGATTTGTTGAGGAGTATTGAATTGACATATTGGATGAAATAAAAATTCCTGAAAGATCATTAACATGTTTCCAGATGGTGATTCTAGGATGTGTGTTTCAGGGAAATGCTCTGCAAGAGAATGTATTAAATGTTGAATCCTCATCCGATGATAATTTGCTAAGTTAACTGGAGGTTTCTTCAATGCGAGAGTTATCGGCGGAGGATAAGCAAATGCTTTGATGGAAAAATGTCCTTTACTTGGTAGAAAGAGGACAATAGATGAGCGACTTAAGCCTAGTCCTGTTCGAGTAAATTCATAGAATTCAAAATGATCTTCTTTTGATCCGAATTCATTAAGAAGTTGGTGAATCTCATCTTCATCAAAATTAGAATTAAATGGCCACTCAAGCTGTTTTATTTCGACAGGAAAATTAAACATATCAGAATACATGGTAAGTTCTCGATTGATATGGTTTGAATCTTTAAATATTTTTCCAAAAGTATCACTCCAGCCTTCTGACATAAGATTCGTTTAGTGCATGAATGGTAACTAGTGCCATTAAGCTGATGATTCATCTGATAGGTTAAACCTTTTACAATCC
>JBHLPG010000082.1:0-14782 GCA_048939725.1 Promethearchaeota archaeon
ATTCCTCTGTATGGTGATATTCAAGTGTGGCACCTAAATCCCTTTTATTCTACAAGTGAAGCGATAAGGAAAATTCTATTTCTTGATTACAGCCTTGATCAAGTAGCACTTGAATTTTGTCTATTAATAATTATAGGTCTCATCATTTATATATTAGGAACACTAGCTTTTGTTAAAAAAGTTTATGAATAAATAACGTTAAAAAAATCAAATATATTTAGAGGATCTTATTCACTATATCCTTATTCTGAGGTATTAATAGGTCTCGATCTTTTAGAACAAATGTAACACAGATTATTTTTAGGATTGGAATTATTTTTTAATAGAGGCAAGATCTATTATAAATCAGATTTTTAACCTGAAAAAAGTACTTTTAATAACTAAAAAACAGAAATTTAAGGTGATTATCAAATGAAACGTATGTGCAAACTTGGATTATTTCTTTCTGTAAGTTTTTTGTTAATTTTGATGGTTCCGATTCCAGTACGAGCTCAAACACGAGATTTTGATGAGGATGACATCATTACCTTTGGTTATCAATATTCTACGAGAAGAACTGTTGAAATCGGAGATGGAAAAACAGATGGATACTATAGTCTTTCTCAAAACAATTTTAACGTTGAGATAACTGATTTAGATTCTGGTGATAGATTACTTGACTATACTACTTGGGATTCTTATGGTAACGAGATAGAACGTAACGATTACAATTTTGATAGTGATCAAACAGAGACTATTGATTTATTCTCCCCGAGTTATACTGTCGACGGCAATGACGTCCTTTTACTTGGTATTAGCCCTCCATCTCTATTACTTTTTATTGACCCTGACTGGGATGAAATTAATACAAATCTAGCTAATAATATCGAGGATTGGGAGACGACTCTGTGGGTTGATGGTGACGATGAAATAAGAGATATGGATGATTTCTTTGATAGTTGTACGAGCTATTCCTTTATGGGTGAAAGTGATTGGGAGAATGGACTAGATGCATTTACTGATACCAATCATAGATGGTACTGTGAAGTAACATGGGATGGGGACGTTTATTACTTTGATTGGCGAGAAGACGAATACAAGGAATATAATAACCTAGAAATTAAGTGGGAACTTGAATTCACTGAAGGTGGTACACTAACTAAATATAAATCATCAGTAAGAGCAGAAGATACAGGAAAGTTCACACTTGAAACAGATACACTTTACCAAAACAAAGCTGTCAAACTTGGAGCTGCTGGAGGTGGGTTAATTCCAGGGGTCACTCATGCTTTTGAATTTCCCATTATGATCCTTGCAGTTGTTTCTAGTACTATTGCTTTGAGATTTGTTGGTAAAAGGAGAAGTTGATAAGGACTTCAACTTCTCTTCTCTCTTTTTCTTATATTTCTAAATTATTATTTCGTAGACTATCGTCTACTTTCGGGTTTCCAATGTTGCATGAAATCTTTCCAGTCTGTAGTCATCACTAAATCATACAATTTCTGAGCAAGCATCCTGATCTCCCATTGTGCATCTTTTTTTAGCCGCTGCTCTAAAAACCAGATTAGACTACTCATGTTGAAAGTCCAAGTCACAGTAGTTTTACAGGCATTTGGAAGACAAAATCGGGCATCTTCCTTTGGGATCTTATTTTCACGATAATACCTATACTCTTCTGCCTCACTTTTCCGAGCTTCGATATATTTCTGTTTCAAGACCTCATTTTTTTCAATTCTTGGTGGTATGACAAACCAATCAGGATCTTCTAATGGATCAAAATAACGTTGGGATTCTTGAGTGAAAGTAACTCCGATTCGTTGACGAACTAACTGATGAGTATTACCACACCAAACTGCTTTTCCATTTCTTCTAACATAAAGAATCCCATTTGGAACAGTTACACAATGAATTGTTCCATTATAATCAACCCATTTATCATGTTTCTTCCCATGAGAATTCACAAGAGGATCAATCTGTCTTGTTTGGACTTTAACGACATAACATGGGTAATTATGCTGAATGTACATATCATTCCATGAATGGCCTTGACCTGCCCTATCAGATATAGAAATATTAGCAGCGAGACCAGCTTTGAGGGCAAGATGCTGGATATCATCAGCTAATTGTTTTGAAATTGTATAATATCTCCAAGTACCACCCCATCTTGAACCATCACCATCAATGAGTGCGTTTAACAAGATACATGCTTGATCCACACTTATGGATTTTAAAATGTCTTTAGGAATAAATATAGTTTCTGCAGTTCCTAAATCTTTAAGTAGATTATACATTTGATTTGAAAAGAAACGAACACCAAAAATCTTGCCATTATTCTTCAATAGATTAGATTTAAAACCAAGTCTCTCGATAACTCCAACCATCTTATCTAGTATCATTCCTTCTCCCTGATTTAATACAACATTGTAACCAGTGCCATTCGTATGTTTTAAATTCCCTTCACTAATATAGTAGCCTAGAAATTCAAGGAAATCATTAGTATTTAATGAAAAAGGTTTCAAAGTAATGTTATCCTTTCCATGTTTTCTCATCAGCCCAGGAACTTCAAAAAATCTCATTGGAGGATTATTCCACTTCCCACTTCTCTTGTATGCAATTCTTTTCCCAAAAACCTCAGATGAAGGTTTTATTTCCCAAAGATCTGGATTTTTTCTCCCATTTGCACCCTGCTTTCTAGCTCTTTGAGTATCAAAGGGATAAATGTACATTCTATGATTTGGTGTAACACAAAGATCAATTTTAGAAGATTGTAATAGGTACATCTTTCCCCGATAATACTCATTGATGATCTTAACTGGTTTTTGTATTTCTATGTGTTGATTCTTTGAATTTAAAGTAATAATCTCATCAGATTCCTGCACATCTGTAAAAGCTTTCCATCCATCATTAGTCAATATCTCAGTCTTGTTATCATAACAACAAGCTCTACTAATTTCTCGAATTTTAACTGTCATTGAGGTATGTTCTAAAACAGACCAATGACCCCAATTGAAGATCTTTTCAGGGATTTTGTCAATGTGTCCTTTTCGACGAGATGTTTTCATCCCTTCTATTATCCCTGTTACAGGTGAGATTTGAATTAATTCGATCTCCATCTTCTTATTCACCAAATTAAGTCTCGCTAGGACTGAAATAATGTTTCAAGAGGTACTTTAATATCTTGATATCGGAATGATAGAATATGACGTGTCGTTTTAGGTGCATAAAGCTTTTTTGATCTCGCTGACTTAATAACATCTTGTTTAGTAACTCGTGTTCGTAGAAGAGCAAAAAAACCTCGACCAGTTTCAACAGATTGGATTGCATACTCAAGTGTCTTTGCATAATCGAATGCTTCTGATTCAAAATGGCTAAGGAACTTCTTATAGATTTCCTGTTGGGTTCCTTTCAAAGCAAAATAATTACCATCATTCGTTTTGATTGTAAAGCCACATTCTGGATTATTTAAAACTTCTGGAGAGAAAACTTCCACTTTTGTCCATTCTATTCCTATACTATTAATTTCATCTGGAAAATTGAAGGATCCCTTTCCTGTGTATATTGGATGCCATGTCCCAAGAGAAATTTCTGGATTATCCACATATTCAATTTCAACACATGGAATTTTAATTTTTTTTATCCCCTGTTCTTCACCTAACTCCTTAAGCGCAACAACTCTATGATGTCCGTCTAGAATCACCTTTTCACGCTTGGCTACCAAGATTGGTCGGAAAAAATATCCAAGTTTTCTCAAGTTGTCTTTTAACCATGCAACTTGGGATTGGACGATTTCTTCATGCCCAAATAATTCATCAATGTCTAAGAGAACAATATGTTGATGAACTAATGGTCTTTCAGAATAAAAACGATCTTGAGCCATTATTAAATCACTAATTCTTTTGCAGTTTAAATATCTTTATTTGTGGCATTTATTGATTAAAGAATGCTTAAAATAAGTAACAAGCAAAGTATAGCAATCATTTTAATCCCATCGAATGGAGTGAAAGGGACTTCTCTTATATAACTCCTTGTAGTATAACTACCAAAGGCCCGACCATCCATACTAATTGTAATGTCTCGGATCCGAGATAAAGTTGAACCAATCATTGGAATCAACGTATGACGAAGGAGATTGAAAATGCCTTTGAAAGTACGTGGGTTAACGTTTAATCCTCTTGCTTGTTGTGCATTTTGAACAATATTGGTTTCAGTGCTAAAAACTGGTGCAAACCGTAGAGCTAGGGACAGTGAAAACGCATATCGATACGGAATTCCGATTTTAGTTAATGACTGGGCAAATGCAAATGGATTAGTTGAGTTGACAAAAACCCAACTAATTATAATCAGACCCCAAAAACGCCCTATCAAAAGTAATCCTTGATAGATTCCCTGTTCATAAATAGGAATAAATGGACCATAAGTACCAATTTTTATTGGAATAAGATGAAATAAGAGAGTTCCTCTATTAACAAATAGAATTTGGACTAAAAATATAGTAATAGCAAAGAGAAGCATCATTTTATACCGTGGTTTTGCAACTCCAAAAGGTAATCTGCCAAATAAGAAGAGGATAATTAGACACACAATAATAAGGTAGATCTTTAGTAAGTCTGAAGTCTGAAAAAGCATAATGGATACCACAACGACTGCAAAGAACTTCACAAGTGGATTAGTGCCAATCGTTTGATCCTCTTCATCAAGAATCTGTTTAAAATTTACCTGATTATTCAGCATTGGAATTCACATCTATAGATGAATCGAGTATCTTATTCTCATTCAAAAAAGGAATCATATCATGAGGTGTACCTTGATTTACAAGCTTGCCCTTTTGTAAAACATAAAAATAATCTACCAAATCACAAAGTTCTTTTCTATGTGAAACAATTACAGTCGTACCCCCCTTTAGCTTTCGTAATTTCAGAAGATGGAGTAAATACTCGATATTTGCACGATCCTGTCCAATAAATGGTTCATCGAGTAACAAAACATCTGGTTTATAAATTAAAATGGAGCAAATGTTCAACCGCCGTTTTTCCCCATAACTTAAACTAAACGGGGTTTTTTCCACATATAAGTCTAGGTTTGCATCTTTAAGCAGTTGCCTTGCTTTATGTTCGACCGTATCAAGAGGTTGTTTAAAATTTCTAGGAGCAAACAATAGTTCATCATGTACAGTTTTCTCAAAGATCTGGTGGTTTGGATTTTGAAATATCAATCCAAAATCTTTAGCTAATTGATAGGTGGGGATTTCTGAAGTATTCTTGTCTAGGTAAAGCACATTTCCATCACTAGGGAAAAGATTAAGAAAAGATTGTAACAAAGTGGTTTTTCCAGCTCCATTGGGTCCCACAATTGCATAAATTAACCCCTTCTTTAGCTCTAAATTTATTCCTTCTAAAATTTTACGATTTTTCACTTTAACTTGGAGCTTTTGGATTTCTAAAATGCTTCGTGTGCTCTCTTCATTTTTAATTTGCTGAATATCTTGAAGAACTTCCCGTGAAATTATTAAATCTTTATAATTGATTTCAGTGCCTCTTAGATCATTTGTAATTCTTCCCTGTTCAAGGATAATTAATCTAGATACTATATCCATGAATAAGTATGGTTTATGTCCTATAAGAATAATTGTTAAATTCCGAATTCGATTTAGTTCTTTTAATGCTAAGATGAGTTTATGTATACTCGGGACATCAAGAAAAGAAGTTGGTTCATCCAGGATAAGAACTTGTGGATACATTGCTAGAATTGAGGCAACAGCAACACGTTGCTTTTCTCCACCTGAAAGTTCATTAGTGGATCGTAAAGCAATAGATGATAAGCCCATTGCGTCAAGACCGAACTGTACACGAAGTAGAATCTCCTCTTTACTAAGAGAAAGGTTTTCTGGGCCAAAAGCTAGCTCTTCATAAACTGAAGGAGTGACAAGCTGATTTTCTGGATCCTGTTGTACTAAACCCACAAATTGGCTTATTTCAGAAATGGAAAGTTCGGAACTTCGAATATTTTGCAGATAAACTTCTCCCTTTAACTCACCTGCGATAGTATGAGGAATATGCCCAGCAAGAACTAAAGCTAAGGTGGTTTTACCTCCACCACTCATACCTGATATACATACAATTTCTCCTCTGTTGAAATTTAAGTTAATATTGTCCAATACAGAGGTTTTAGAACCTGGGTAGTAAAAAGACAAATTTTGGACACGAATTATCGGAGAATTCAATATGATCACTAAACCAGTTAAAGCCTTATTATAACTTTTGATTCTTCAGAAGATCGCCTGTATTGTTCAGAGAACTCAGAATAATCTCATCTCAGAGTGTTAATCGGAAAAAATAGGGATATTAATTCAATCTTCTTGAATATTAATGCGCACTACTTTTTTAACCCAATAACTCCCGTGGAAATTACCCGCAATCAATCGAAGACCAATCGATTCCATTGTTAAAATTAGACTGGGGTTATCCTTTATCTCTGTAGAATTAAATTCTATGTAATACCCATCTGAAGCAATTACTTTGACGAGATAAATTTCTGAAATTGGTTGAGCAGTTTCAATTAAAATATAAAGTGGAACACCTGTATAGTTTGTAGGTGGTTCGTATGTCACATCACCAATTAGTTCTGCTTCAATAGTAATTTGGCGATCCAAAAAATCAGCGGGGTAATAAGTATATGGATTCTGAATATCTCCAGTTATCTGAGCTGAAAAACGATTCTGGGACAATAAAAATGTGAATATTCCAATCTCACTGATTACAAGTATGATAATGATACAAACTCGAATCATCTGAATGTACTTTAAGTGATGAGGTGATCTAGGTAATTTTCGCCAATTTAAAACTGTTGATCTATTGAATAAATTAAACACAGCAATTGGGAATAATCCTCCGAGAATAAAGCCTGATATGAAACTAATTCCACCAATTAAGCCGATAAACAGGAGTGGAACTTGTGAATTAAAGAAGAGAAGCTGTTGAATGAACACATTTG
The DNA here is from genome assembly GCA_048939725.1 of Promethearchaeota archaeon. GTDB lineage: Archaea > Asgardarchaeota > Heimdallarchaeia > Hodarchaeales > Hodarchaeaceae > Hodarchaeum. The sequence goes on from JBHLPG010000082.1 coordinate 6,970, forward strand.
AAGCACTAGCTATTGCTGATGCAAAAGAAATGATTACTTTGTTATTAGAAGACAGAAAAATGATCAAAATAATTTCTATTATCAATCCTTGAGTCCCAGAAATAAGAAGAACTAAAATACCATGTGCACTACCAGAGAAAAGTTCTACTAATCCTTTTACAATTCCAGTAAAAAAAGCTACACCAATTTTTCGATTAGTTAGTAGATAAATGAATACAATCCAAAAGACATGTAATCCTGCAATAATTTGTCCTCCTCCAAATGGTATTCCAAGAATTCTATTTATGAGATTTCCTAGATATCCAACAAAAGTGCTAAGAATCCCCCCTAATGCACAAAAAAGAGCTATAATAACTAGATCGCTTGTTTCATAATAATATTGTCTTTTTTTAAGGTGAACGAGATCTGGTCTTACCCAAGGGATTTTAGAATATTTAGAGCCATTTTCATTCAATGGATGCTTCTCTGGTTTCATAAATACTCCCCGAAAATTCTACATTTCCAGTTTTTTCTATCCATAGTAGTGAACTCATGAACTCTCGGAATTAAAAGGATTTCTGATATGTTTAATTACAGCTTGCGAAAATTTCAGCGATCCACGGAGAAAGACCGAAGGTTTCATTTTTTGGCTGCCCATCCGCCATTTCTTGGCTTCATAAACAATATCAACGCCATCACTACCTATTTGATCTCCTAGAAGAAGATCAAACTTCTCTGGGACTTCAGGCCTAACTAAATCAAACTTACCAGCTGCAGCTAGTGCGGCATGAGCAATGTCCAAAACTATATCGGCAAATTCAAGACAAATGGGTTCTTCTCCAAGTTCGTGATGTAGAAACCCTCGTTTAATACTTTCATAACCCTGATTAATGATAATCTTCGCAGAACGGTTTAATAATTTCTCACTATAATTAACATTTTCTAATACGTTTTTTCCAAGAATTGCTTCTCCATACTGAGCAGCTGCGACTGCATGGATAGGGGAGAAACCCATACCAATTCTTGCTGGCAGATCAGTAAATTCAAGTAGCCGTAGATCGAGAATAGGCGCATAAACAGGATGTACGAAGAAAACTGATAATGCTTCTCCAATTTTAGCCAATCTTCGTGGAGGTTTTTCTTCATTAATATCATCAATGTCTACTATCAAAACGAAATCAATATCACTGATCCCAGGAATGATCCAACCTGGTTCTTCCTGTTCTTTTTGATAAGATCCATAGAGAATTAGTCCACGTACATATTGTAGAAGCTCATCCTCAACAGCGCTTGTGAAATCATCTAATAAATTGTTATACTCATCATACCAAGACATTTTCAACCACTGTGTTCAAAGACGGTATTGGATAGCAAATATATGAATACTTTTCTATAATACCTATACCAACAAAAAGGTAAAATTGCATATGAAGCCATGCTAGAGAAATTTTTCATTAGAATTTCTTTATTTTAAAAACACTCTCTTTTTAACCATACATTGAAGTTTTCCCTTCCCTCTTAAGGAGTCGTTTATATTCTTTATCTAACTTCTTCTGATTATCAGTGAGAAGAGGGAGTGGTTGTTCTCTCCGAGATCGGAACGCGTCTCCAAGGTTAACAAACTCTATCCCTTGATCTTTTTTCCCTTTTAATGCGTTGAGGAAAATTTGATCCAATTCTGTTCCTTCAGATAGTGCATCTCGAATAATCCGATAATCAAGATCAAGAATCCCAAGATTCCCATGAGATCTCTGTTTTTTAATGAGCCTTAAGAAATCCTCATCAACAGTACGAGCAATTCGTGTTCCAATACCAGTCATTTGAAAAGGATTCTTCTCATAAGCCCGAACCTGATAGATAGGTCCCGTTGTAGGATGAAAGAGGAGTAAGTCTGATCCAAAACGGTCAGATGTTGGGGCCAAAAGCGTCTTCCATTCTCCAGGAGTCTTTCGACCTTCTTTAAGGATATCCCTAAGTATCTCTTGAAGTGATTTAATCGCCATAATAATTTCACAATAATTATCTGCATTCAGAACTTTGAAGTTTCTAGTTTATAAATAATAATACAATGAGAATAAATATTTTCTAGGTAATCAAAGAAATAAGCAATGCAAATCGCAATCTAGAGGATACTCAAGCTAAGAAGCATCACTGTCATACCTGCTAAAATTCCTCCCGTAACGATATGAGTATCATTGCCATTATCGTTGCAAGTTTCGTGAGCTGTAGGCAATAATTCATCCAAGGAAATAAAAGTCATTATACCTGCAACAAAGGCTAATGAAATTATGATAATTTCTTCATTGATGATTCCTAATCCTAATAAGATTACCAATCCTATAATGGCCCCAATTGGTTCTGCTAGTCCTGAAACAAAGGAAATCACAAAAGCCTTCTTTCGGTTATTGGAAGCAGCATAAATTGGAATAGCAACGGAAAGACCCTCGGGAATATTATGTAATGCGATGGCTATCGCAAGAATAAGACCTAATTCTAGAGAGAATAAGCTCCCTGTAATTGTAACAAAACCTTCGGGTAGGTTGTGAATTCCTATCCCGATTGCAACTAGAATGCCTAATCTCATTAAGTTTGGATTTTTATTTTCTTTGACGAAAAAGTCATCATCATCTTCACATGTATGTTCATGCATATAATCATGTGGTATTAAAAAATCCAGTAATGCAACGACAATCATTCCTGATAGAAAGAAGAAACCAGCTTCTAAAATCTCTAGTCTAGCAATGGCTTCAGGTAATAATTCGAAAATCGATACACCTAACATCACTCCAGCTGAGAATCCCATAGAGAGACTTATGATTTTTGAGTCATCTTTTTTGATAATAAAGACCGTTATGGCACCTAAAGTGGTCGAAAGACCAGCAAATAACGAAAGTAATAAACCCCAAAGGATTTGTTCTGTAGTTATCATCTATTACGTTCCTATGACCTTTAATTCACCATTATTAGCATTTAATATATTGAATGACAATATTTTTTTCATTAGAACTTTATACTTAAGCATTTATAAAATGTTTTCAATTGTGAACATAGTATTAATAACTGTTATAATGAGAAACTAATATTTATACTTCAATAAGAATTCCTTCATCCTGAAACAGTTTAACTACAGATAGAACACTATTTAATTCGAGATTTGGATAATAAATGCTGAGATAAAGGAAAATTTCTTCTATTGTTAAAGATCCATCAGCCAGGTTAAGTAGTTCTAGCGCAGCGCCTCCCCAATAGTCTTTTGCGAATGATTGAAAGATTTTCTTATCCTCTGGAGAACGATCAGTCTTATCCAACTGCTTATACGAAATTGGTCCAGAATAATTTCGCTTAATTCTAACATTAGCATTTGTCTCTTCCTTTTGGTCTATATTTTTCGGCTTGATCTGGTTTTTAATACGAGAAAAATGCTCACTAATTGCTTCAGAGAAATAGGCCAATTTTTCTTGGAATTCCCCTTCAGGTTGGAAGTCTAAAATGCTTTTCATTCGTTGTATAATTGATCTTTCAATAAGTTGTAATTTTCTTCTTTTTTGTGGTACTGTAGTGAACTCTTGATTCAAGTGCAGTTCATAATTTATCATCTCCTCTACTCCTTCTAAGAATACTAGGTAGAGTAATTCTTCAAGAAATTGGTTATTAGAAGCAGCTAAACTAAATGCAGCTGATCCTGCTACAATTGCCACACTCTTACACTCATATGGATCAACTTTATCAATGGAATCTGCACTAGAATGGTGAAAGGGATCCTCATGTCCAAACATCACACTTGGTATAGAAAAATATCTATCATTAAATATTAGATGGTCACTTCCTCCAGCAAATGGTTTCAACTGGTAATTTAATTGATAAGATCGGCCAGCTTCATCATAAACAGGTTTTCTTTCTGAAACACATCTCGCAGCTTTGTTCAAAAGCGCTTTGAGATATGTTGGAGTAGCACAGCTAGGAGAATTTATTGTTAAAGGTGATCCAATCATCTTAGGAGATTCACCAACCATATCAAGATTGAAAGCTGATATTATCTTCCGTTGATCACGTTGATCATCATAGATCTTTAGCCATGGTATTGTTCCAGAAAATTCTGGTACCCACAGAAACCGCAATGTCCTTTCAGGACGAAGAAGAAGTCCTTGCTGAATCAGTCTATTCAAACTTAACACTATTTCAACAAGAGTGGCGCTACCAGACGCATTATCATTGGAGCTTGAAGCAGGGTGACAAAGGTGTGCTATTAAAACGACTTCTTCCCCTGAATATTTAGATCCTGTAACCTCTGTTTCAAGAACATGTAAATTTCCTCTGGAAGAAAATTCCGCATTTATTTTAAAGTGAACCTGAACTTCTTTATTAGCTTCTAAATACTTTTGGAGTTCTATAGCTTGTCTATGATTAATAGAAAATCCTGAGGTCGCTTTTGATAAGTTTTCAGCTAAAGGCCAAAACCCATCGTACTGAACAGTATTCGCGCCAAGGTTTGCAGTCCTTTCAGGATTTGGGTGGATAATCAATCCTTTTACATCATGTCGAGCTGCTAGATGAAAAATCCTTCTAGGGCTCCCAGTAGTTAAAGCGATTTTTTCCTCCGCTATCTCATAATCCTCCGCTTTCTCCCCTTTACCAACATCAACAACTATTGCCTCAAAATCACAGGATTTGGAATGGGTTATTACACTCATAGGAATGTCTTTAAAGCTACATAATTTCTTTTTGATGGGTTTGGTTAACCAACATTCTCCATCACTGATATCCCAAGAGATCGGTGCTATCCACCCCCAATGTTCCCATTTCCCATCGGCAGGAAACTCATGTAACTTTGTTTCCAATCCATTTTTGTTTAAAATAGATTTAATATAATTTGCTGCTTCTAAATATCCCTTAGAACCTTGAATCCGATGATATTGGGAAATTTGTGATATTAAATTCATTATCGATTGACTAGAGATCTCTTTTGAGATTGTATCAATTAATTCTTGGATGTACATCAAAACACCTAATTGAAAATATAAATAAAAAGATAGAATTTTAACTTAGTGAACAGGAAAATCACAAAACTAGAATTACTGAAAAAAAAAAGGAGAAAAGGGAGGAAAAATCACTCTTGATGAACTTTGTCTAATTCCTCGTCAGGAACATCAAATACAACATTGTGTGGGGGTAAAGGTTCCTTGTAGAAGAACTCTGGCAAACGATCATCCTTATTGGTCATTCCTGCTTTCTTATTATATTCTCGTTCAAGCCGAATGATTTCAGCGCCATATTTTCCGAGATCAATCTCGGTACCTAAGAAACCATTGACCGATTCAACCATTCCATTTAAGCCTGATTCAATATCCAAAATCGCAAAAGCAATGAAGAGGCAATATCCAGTAGCATCGATATAGGCTGTGGTGTGTTGGAATGCACGTGACAATTCAGCCTTCTTCACATCTGCCCTGTCAGGTTTCCCACCGATTTGTAAGATTTCAGGCGCAATAGTATAGCCTTGGGTGTGACAACCACCTTGAGTACCAGTAGCATAAGTGACGCCAATTCCTTTAATTGGACGAGGATCATACGCAGGTAATGATTGGCCTTTCACATGAGCAACACGAGTGACTCCTGCATATTTTCCCATCGCAAGAGCACCATCACCAACAGCTCTTCCTAATGGTTCATCAGTAGTGACTTTCTTAAGCAATTCAACTGCTAAAGCACCATCTCCGAAGTCAAGCTTTTTTCCATCAACCTCAACTTTTCCTTCCATTGCGACTGCAATAGTGTTCCCTGCCTCGATGGTGTCAAGTCCAAGATCATTACATACACGATTTAGTTCAGCAACGTAATAGAGATCATCAATTGCACAGTTTGATCCTAAAGCCCACACTGATTCGTATTCTAAGCAACCAACTTGATGTTCACCTGTATCTTCATATGGTACAATGTTTGAACAACGCATGACACATCCAGGATGGCAAGCATGGTCATATCTAGCTGGGGAATTGGGGAATTTTTCCTTGACTTTGTCGATAAATTCATGAACAGCTTCTCCAGAGATTTTTGCAGCACCTTCAAATCGGCCTTCAGTCCAGTTTCTCGTGGGAAGGGCTCCTGCTTCATTAATTATGTTTTGGAGGACGTTTGTTCCGTAATTTTTCAATCCGCCAAATGGTTTCATTTCACCTGTCTCAGGATCAGCTTTTTCAAGAACTCCAGTGACAGCATGCTCATTTAAGGCATCTCGGAGTTTTTTACGCCCAGAATCAAATAAATCCATATTGGCTGGTTGAAGGCGTTCTGTCCCTGTGTCATCTGTAATTATTGCGATGACTTTTTTTGACCCTAAAACTGCACCTAAGCCTCCTCTTCCAGCATATCGTCCAGGATCCGTGTTCTCAACATTGTTTCCAAAGATTCCTGCCCCTATCATCTGTTTCTGACCAGCTATTCCGCAGCCCATTATAGCAGGTCTATTGGGGTATTCTTCCCAAACTTTAGTAATTAGTTCGTAAAGTCCCATGCCAGCATATTTGTTTGCATTGACGATTTCACATTTATCTTTCGAAACCACAATGTTATACCAATTATCAGCTGTAGGGTGGCCCTCAATAACAAGAGCTTTGATACCTAAATGGCCAAGTTTTTGAGCAGTTAATCCACCTGCATTTGCCTCTTTGATACCTTTAGTTAATGGTGATTTTCCTCCAACACTTAGGCGACCTGATGATGGGGCATTTGTGCCAGCAAGTAACCCTGGGGCAACCACGATTTTATTACTTGGCCCAAGGGGATCACAGGTTGGATCAACTTCATCAAAAATAATTCTGGTTGTAAGAGCTCTTCCTCCTAATGTTTTATATTTTTCTGGGACATCTTCATACATATGTTCCAGAGTATTCATATTTACTCTCAGTATTTTACTCATCATTAAACACACACGTTACATGGTATTTCTCTCCATTCGAGGAATCTATATCCAGCGCCTCGACAGATTGGCTAGTTTAATACACACAAGTTGTTAAAAACCTTACGAATGCTTTTACCCAAACACTCAAACTAGAGTTTAGATGATCCGAAACATTAATAAAAACTCTCTAATGTCTATAAATGTTAGGAACGGTTTCATATGGAAGATGATATTTCCTACCTCCTAAGGATGCCATCTGAGGAAATCATGAGAGAAGTTCTCCAAGAAGTTCTTAAAGATCTCACCATTACACCAGAAGAACAAGTGTTAATCGCTGGAATAGAACACGATTTATCTATACATTCTGAGAGAATCCCCAAATTAGATGAAGGTCATCCATTTTCGAAGAATGAAGTTCAAATCCTACTATTGAAACAGAGACGAATTTTGAAAGAAATAGTCTCAAACACGTACAGACGAGCAGAGGCAGATGGAACAATCAGTTCAGATGAGATGAATATTTGCCGCGTACTTCTACACAAAGTCGATGAAATAACGGCCAAAAAAATCAGCATGTTCATGAATTTTGATTCCTTAACAACAAAACCAAATCTCCTAAGTATGCACGATAAAATCGGCCAAAAATTCTCAAGCCTAACAGCAACGATAATTATGAATATTTTTTCTGAAAAAGTTAAACAACATGAAGAGAAACCTAGTGATATTCAAAAAGTCATAAATGCATTTTCTTCCGATGACACAAATAGAGAGTTTATATCGCGATTTCGAGAAGTTTTATTTGAATTATCTAGGATTCCAATGGAAAATCCAAATGAATTAATTATGAACATCGATCAGATAGTGAATAGATTAGGTTGAAAAAAATAATTTTTTATTTTTTAACTAAGCAGAAAGCCTGATTTCGAACAGGGAGGG
>JBHLPG010000385.1:0-3630 GCA_048939725.1 Promethearchaeota archaeon
TGGAATATTATTCCCTTGAGTTCGAAGAGTATCTAAGAACGCCAATCCGTCCATTCCAGGCATTTGATAATCTGAAACAACTACTTTGTACTTTGGATTTTCCAACAATTTCAAAGCTTCTTCTACAAAAGTACAGGTATCAACCTCCAGACGAGGGTCTTCGCTTTTTAGATAAATTTTAGACAATTCCAGAAAATCAGATTCATCATCAACTAGTAGAACGAAAATTTTATCTGAGGGGGCTTTAGATGTGATACCAATATCAAACACATTATTTGCCTCAAGAAGTTAAGATGCTAGATGTATATAAAAATAGAGAAATATAATTATGAAAGGCCTGTAAAAGGAATTTCTGAGGTTGATGGAACTAGGTAAAATCTAGCTTCGCCATCTTCACGAACCATCTGCAGTCCTGAAAACGTGAAATAGTTGGATACTACCTTGGTACCAGGATGGAGTTCTTTCAGTAGTTTTTTCTCTAATTTATCGTTAGTGTCCTGAAGAAGATAACAGGTGACTAAAGTAGCCTCGCTTAAATCCTTGTAGAAGAAATTCCCATAGAGGATCTTGATATGACTCCGTAATCTCAAGACTGTGATTAAGATTTGACACCAAAGGTAACGCAGTGGATCAATTTCAATACCAACAGCTCTGGCCCCATAATGTCGGGCTGCAGTGACAATAGTTCGGCCATCACCGCATCCTAAGTCATAGACTACATCATCTGGTCCTACATCAGCCAACTTCAACATTTTATGAACCATTCCCATTGATGTTGGCACCCAAGGTGCTCCCACTATACCCGGCCAAAATATGGATATAAAAAGTATAATCAAGACTATACCGATTATAATAGGCACTTCTAGCCCCATTTCAATGTTTTTCTCCTTATTATTCTACTATAAATGACTATTGAAGAACGAAAGTAGTTCTTCAGGGTGATCGATAACTTCTCTACAATCAGTCCCCAAATAGAGTCGCGGGAGGTTCTCTGATTCGATAAGGTTCGGGGAACTTGGTCATTATAAATAGTATCTAGATTAGAAGAAATCAAAGAAAAATGAATTAAAACGAAAGGTAGATAAAACGAATGGATATAGGGAATCTCTTTAAGACAGGAATGTTATTTGCTATTTTGATAGGGATATTGTATGTACTTTCTATAATTTTCAATATCCATCCCGTCATATTCCTGCTATTTTCAGGTATTTTTGTGTTCGTTTCATACTGGTTTTCAGACTCTATAGTTCTGAGGATGACTCGAGCACGTATAGTAGATGAATCCGAGGCTCCAGAACTTTATAGACGTGTAGCACAATTGGCATCGAGGGCTGGTATACCAATGCCTCGAGTCGCTATCGTAGACAATCCTACGCCAAATGCCTTTGCAACTGGCCGTTCCCCAAGAAAAGCAATTGTTGCAGTTCATACGGGACTCTTACAAACAATGAACTCCGAGGAACTAGATGGTGTACTTGCACACGAATTGAGTCATGTGAAACATTGGGATACACTGATTCAGACAATCGCAGCCATGTTTGCATCAGCAATAATGTTCATCTCCCGAATGGCGATATGGTTTAGCTTTTCTGACCGTGAGAATGTAAATCCTCTTGTATTATTGGTAACTTGGATAATCGCTCCCATAGCCGCGATTATTGTACAATTAGCAATCTCCAGATCACGGGAATATGCTGCTGATAAAGGAGCTACCAAAATTACTGGAAATCCCATAGGACTAGCCAATGCATTAGGAAAACTCCACAGTTACTCCCGTTATTCGCGCTCCAGGAACACAACGAACCCAGGCTTAAGTCATTTGTACATCATAAATCCATTATCTGCTAGCAACTTAGCAGGTTTATTTTCAACTCATCCCCCGATAGAAGAACGAATTGCAAGACTCCAAAAAATGGCTTATAACAGCTAAGCTCGAAAATAACTCCCTGTCATAATAGGCTGGGAGAAATCTTTTTCTAGAGTGTAAGCATTAAAAGTGAAAACACCCGAATTTATTCCAATAACCTTGGTTTGTTATATCTACTATTGTAAATCTCAAAGCCTAGATTAGAGACTGATTGAATAAAGGATTTATCTAGCTACTTCAAATTTTATTATGGATGATGTACATACATCTAAGAATTTCTTCCCAAATGCTGTGGCTAGAGCAAACTTTCCACGAAAACCAGTACAATGGCAGGGAGCTATATTTTTTATCGGATACTTCTCTAATTCACGAATTGTGCGCGAAAGACGATTTTGGGAGGCATCACGAATATGTAGACCACCTACAATTCCAACTATGTTACTAGAATCTGTTAACTCCTCTGTTTTGGCAACTGTGTTAACTATTCCAGAATGACAACATCCTGCAAGAATTACAATCGAACCATCAGCCAATTGAAAAACCATAGAAAGATCATCAAGTAGCTTATCTGGAATGATTTCTCCATTTTTTACAGTTGTGACATCACGGAGTTTTCCTGCTAAAACTTCATAGTCATTTTTACGAGGAACTTCACCTGTGGTCATAACTGATTTAGTAAATTCATGGGAGGTTGTCGTTGTTATTAGATGAACTTGTTTTTTCAGCTCCTCAACCGACTTGAAAATTTTTTGAAATCCAACATCATAAGGTTTTCCTTTCTCAGTAATATACTTTGGTGAAACAGTTTGAGGATGACAAATCAAGGGAATTCGCTTTTTCGTCAAAGCAATCGCTTCCTTTAATCCTCCTATATGATCCAAATGACCATGACTTAACACTATTGCATCAATATTAGTAAGATCCACTTCAAGTTTCTTGATATTATTTAGAAATGCTATAGGGGATGGGCCAGTATCAAATAGAATGTGTAACTCCGAATCAGAGAATTGGATTTTTGAAAGAGCAGAAAAACCATATTCACCGAGAGTTCCTCCCCAAAAAGAACCAGCAGTATTTTCAACTAATATTTGTATCTCAAGTTTATGTATACTCATAGGATCATCATCCAATTATTAATCGATTTATCTAATTTAAAATATTCTGGGTGACCCAGTTGATTATTTTGTGCAGAGATACATCCCATAATTTTTTTGTTTGTTCAAGATCATAGGAGGCTTTGGAAGATTTTATTCGTTTAGGATAACCTCTAAACCCAAATGGGAAAACCTTTAATCCAGGTTGGTGTTCCCGATCTTGGACATAATCCTTATGTATAATTCCAGAACTTATACTCTTTGTATTATTCTTGCGTACAAAGTGATATTAATCTTCAACTCGTTGGGATAAGTGGTATATGATTGACCAAAAATTTCAGTAGCATGACTTTTAACATTAAAAATTCAGCTGATGAAAAAGATAAACAATCGATCAATTACTGGACGAATCGACGTGAGAAAATTGTTAAGATAATCGAAAAATATAATCCAACAGTAATAGGGTTTCAAGAAGTCCTCATTGATCAGCTAGATTATTTAAAAGAGAACCTGAGTAACGAATATTCTTTTTATGGAGTTGGACGTAATGATGGAAAAGTACAAGGGGAGTTTAATCCAATTTTATTTAACCGAAAATTATTGATATCAAAGAGACAGAAAAACAAAAAATTATAGTTATAGAATCATCTAAAATAAAAAAGAAAGAAG
>JBHLPG010000083.1:0-14706 GCA_048939725.1 Promethearchaeota archaeon
ATTTCTTCAACAGTTTCAGGAGTTTCTAGTTGATATCAGTCAAAAGAATTTCTATTACTTTCGGGCTTTCTCTAAAAAGGGAAGAAATATCCTACTAATATCTTTATTGTGTAGCAGTCGTAATTCGGCAATCCTTGACGCGAACTGATCCAATCCAGGTAGGATGCATTATTTCCCACCAATAAACCTGGACTCGGTCGTTTCCCAAGCCCGCAATATTGGCAAATTGCCGTAAGAGATTATCACTAATCCGGAAGTTTTTTATTGGCTGGCCAAGTTCGCCATTTTCGACAATAAAAGCCGCATCTCTGGGAATTGTACTATATTCGGTGGATATTACGCTGGTGAAACGTGTATACCAGTTACAAGTAACGAAAATAGTGGAGGTGGAGCCTTCTAGTAGTTCTTCAAAGGATTGATCTCCATTGTTAAAGACTAAATTAGTTGGTGAAGGCCCCAAGAACTTCGTGCCTATACCGAAATTAATTAACTCTCCATTAGCAGTACTGGTTCCACCAGCCATCTTAGCTGTTGATGTATTGTGTATAAAATTGATCAGAACTCCATCCTTAATAATGGGAGTGCTTTGACGAGGGGTACCCTCAAAATCAAAAGGAGATGACCTCAGCCCATCTTGTTGTAATCCATTATCTTCCACAGTAACAAAGTCAGGGCCAAGCTTTTCTCCCATTTTATCTCCAAGTGCACTTCTTCCCATCATGATTTGAAGAGGATTTGCCATTGCTGGAATTGCTCCAAGTAGATCAGCTGCAACCGCTGGGGTCATAATAACATCATATATTCCTCTTTTAGCTTGTTTTGCCCCTTGGTGAAGTTTGGAGAATTCACCTGCTCGTTTTCCAGCTGCAAGAATTTCCTTTTCAGCTGAAAAAGGAATTCGACCACAAGCTAATCCCTGTCCCGAAGCATCTAATTCATCCTGAAACGCTCTAACGGTAAAATTATAATAAGTTCCAGTATATCTCCCACTAGGACCTGCAGAACTCTTCAGATAGAAATTTTTTTCTCCAAAAAGATATGATCCTGCAACTCTCACAGCCCCAGCGGTGATTGCTGAATCAATACAGGCATTGACATCAATTGGAGCTTTTTCACGATAATCTTGAATCTTGGTATCTGCGAGCCATTCTTGCTTTGGATAACTAGAGACTGTTTCTTCGACACCTTGAAAGAAAGGTGTTGGAGCCATTTTATGAGTAAACTTAACTGTTGCCTCTATACGTTCCTTGACATTTTCCTCTGATGTCGGTGAGAACTCACTGATAGAAAGACGATTTTCATCAACAACTACAACCAATTCAACCTTTTTAGAGTGCCATTGCTTGTTAATGTCTATCTTGTTTTGAGAAAATCTAATTTGGTTCTCTATGTTTGAAATCCCTCGTGCGATAATGAGATCCACATTTAATTTCTGGCCAATTTCCACTGATAAATCTACATACTCTTCGATCTGTTCTGACATTCCTTCACACCTTAACCAAGCTTGATGTCCCGCATTCGAATGCACCCACCTCCCGCATACACAGGTACTCCCTGGCTAGGGTCACTTTTTCCACAAATTCCAGGGAAATCAAAAACCAGATCTTTCGAAATCGCATCAATTGAAGAAAATAAGCCTACAGAAGTCAGTTCCATAACAGGACGCCGTACCATTGTGTTGGTTATTTCCCCATTCTGTATTTCGTAACATTCAAAGCCCACATATTTTGATTGATAGCGTCTATCATCGATATTCCATTCTGTAAATGAAAGCATGTAAATCCCATGTTTTACATCTTCAGCTAATTCTTCGACATTGGTATAATCACCTGGTTTCATGTATGTATTGGCCATACGAATTATGGGTTCACGATTAAAATCAGATGAGCGTGAAGCTCCATTTGACCCTAATCCGAATTTTACACCATATTCTCGATTCAATAAGGGCTCATTAATGACCCCTTCTTTAATTAGGATACGTTCACGTGCTTTTACGCCTTCATCATCGTACTCATAATAACCCCCCGTCCCTGGGAGTGTTGGATCTTCTATAATAGTCACATGTTCAGATCCAATTCTTGATTCTCCTATCGTTAAATCTCGCCAGAAAGATTCGCCTGCTTGTGCTCCCTCTCGCCCCTTAATTCGGTCTCCTTCGCTAGGATGCCCACAGTTCTCGTGACATATTATCCCTACCACTTCTGGACCAACGACAAAGTCCACTTTTCCAGTCATTGTATTATCTGATTGGGCTGCAACTTTTGCTAAACGGGCACATTCATCATCATATTGATCTATCCAAGTTTTTGTCCCCTCCCATCCTGTACTCCGTGTTAAATCTACCCAACGTTGTTCAGAATCTAGTAATCCTTTCGCTGTTAAGATTCCATAAAATTTCAGCATCGAAGCTTCTGATGTGATACGAGTTCCCTCTGATGTTACAATATATTTTTCATAGCTTTGAGCCTCAAAGATGTTTGCACGAGTGTTGATTCCATGATCTTCAGCTTTCTTATCCATTTCCGTAAGTAATTCCAGCATTGTATCTGTATCAACGTCTGTTAATTTCTCTTTAGCTGCGACAGCCCATTTCGCTTCATTTGAGATGGGTTCACCAAAATCAATTTTCTCGTTTGGATTGGACCCTCTGACCATTTTAAGACTCTGATCAATCTCATTTTTCACAGATTTCTTTGATAAGTCATCTATGGAGACAAACGCCAACCCGCCATTTTTTAACACCCGAAATCCAATTCCAAGCCATGGTCGTTGAGTTCCTGAAAATAAAACGCCATTACGCATGAAAAGCATTGTCCTTTGACCATTGATTAGCCTAGCTTCTGCATAATCAACTCTGTTTTCTTGCGCGTATTCAACCCCCAATTCAGCGAAATCTTTACCATATGACACGATTTGTCAACTCATAATATTCCGTTTTGGGCAAAATTAGAGTGTAATATTTGATATTTTTCGTTTTGAATAAATATATTTCCCTCTCTCTCCCTCTTGGTATATCTGTCTAGCTGCTTGAATTGAAAAACAAGATAATTAGTTAATCTTGGAGAAAAAACTTCGCTTTCTGCTAAATAACATCACAATTGGAAGACTTAGTGCCAGTTCCAACGCATCTGTGAGTATTCTTTGGCTGAAATTTTTGGTTCTTTCCCATATTTTCTCTCTAAATAATTAAAATCTTCCTCTGAAGATTTCTCCTTTTGATTTTTTGATGTTGAATTTGAAGGGGACATACAACTAGAATAATTGAATGAAGCCTTTAAATTCAAAAGAGAGAGAGAGCTGAGTGAAAATGATATCTCATAATGATGAAAACTTATAAAGTTCATTTTTGGTTAGATAACGTAGGATGTAAATGGAATTGAAGAAAAATCGTCTATCTCCACATTTGAAGAAACAAAAGATTGATAAGGAAGTTGTAGATCAAATCAAAGACATCAAACGTCGGATGAAAGATAAAATAGTTCATACAACATCAAAAGAATAAGAACCCTAGGAAAATCCAGGATTTATTTAGAGGTGTTTAAATGCCCCGAAAAGGTAAGGGAGTTAAACGTATTCTCCGGGAAGAAAAACGATTCAGAGAAAAGAAGAAGCAAGGAGAAAAATCTTGGCAATATAAATCCAAGAAAAAATAAATCCCAATCATCAGGTGATTACCTTTCTCTGTGCCTTATTTTTGAAAGTTGTCCCTTTGTTACGTCATAGATAAAACCCAAGACTTCTACACCAACTGGCGAAATAAGTGGATGCTCCTGAATGGTCTTAACGGTTTGAAGTATCTGGGTTTCGACATTATTAAAGCCAAGAAAGGCGTCATGAGGATCCTTAGAGCTTAATAATCTTAAAACCTTTTCACCTGGCATTCCTGTCTTTTTGGATATCTTAGTTAACAACCTGGTCATCTGTTCTTTGGTCATTTCTCCTCCACAATCAGTGTGACCAACAACCACGATTAGATTTACGTTGAGCTCATAAATAGCGATGAGTAACGAACGAAGACTATCAAATGTTAATATTGCTCCCGCAGTTCGAATTATAATCGCATTTCCCGGATCCTCAATCCCAAAAATGTTGGAAATTATTCGACAATCCATGCAGGTGAGAATTGCTACTCTCCATTTAGGTTGATTTGTTAATTCAGCATAAGGAAAGTAAAACTTGAGATTCTGCCAAGTCTTAAATTTACGCTCCAAATCGAGAACTTCCATTTCTTATCCCTGACAAGGTTGTCATGTAATTCTATTCCCACACCTATTTAAGCTTGCACATCACGGAATAGATATGACTTCTGGTTTGGCACAATCATTGGATCTAGGAGTAGATCCCGTATTTAGACTTCAAGCTAGGGAAACTAACCAGAATCTTATTAAGTTAGATTTCAATTGGGGGTAAACTTAATGTCGAGATTGAAGATAAATCAAGTTCAAAAGCAGCTACTGGCACAAATACTTCCCAGTTTTCAAGCAATGCTGGTGATACCTCACCGATTATACCCACATCTTTTCCATTGACTACGATTCCTGCTGTTCTCCCTGGGATAAATTCAGGTGATTCAATAACCTTTAATTCATATTGTATCCCTATTCCTTTAATTAGAGTATCTAAAATGCTATGGCAGTGTTCAAAGGAAACATCAGCACCAGCCAGAGTAACTGCTGTTTTAGATATTGTTATTACGGAATCTTTCTCTAGTCTCACCACCTCTCCTACTTCAAAAAGATGTTGTGGATATTCATTGTGGGTATTTCGGGAGAGGAAATCAAATAATCCAGGTAGAAGACGATTCCTCATAATAGAATAGGTTGAACTTACTGGATTCGCTACTTGGACAAAGGATGATAACACATCACTTCCATATCCCATCAATGTAGACAATTTTTCAGGATCAGTGAGGCTAAAGCTGAGTACCTCTTGTAATGAGCAGCCACTTAAAATCTCGCGAACATAATTTTCACTTGTAGTCCGAGAAGAGAGATTTCCAATTGTTGGAACTTCTGATCCAGCTGGTTCAATATTCATGTAGCCATATGCAATTGCTACCTCTTCTGCTATATCGACCCAATGGAGTAAATCAACACGATATGGGGGATATCTGACCAGGATGGATCCCTTTTTCTTGATAGCATCGAATCTTCTCTTATATAGCAATTCGATTATTTTATTTGTTGTTAAGTCAAGTCCCAAGTAAGATGTAATGTCTTTTGGGGTAACTGTTATTTCATATGGTTCTGTTTCAGGAGTAACTATTTTTTCTGACGCATCTCCATGATTCTTTGGATAGTGAATCTCAACACTGTATACCTTACCACCACGATCTCTTATTGCCTGAGTTATTAATGTATTAACTACTTTAACCACTTCAAGGTTTGTTCCTGTTACTTCCACTAACACATCAGTCGTTTCTTCATCTACGCGTCCAACATCATTGCTATTGATAATCGGAGGCATAGATAGAACGACACCATTGACATCCCGAAGAATGGGTAGATCTCCTTTACGGGGTAGGATATGACCGTATTCTATGCCTTTCTCGTGCCTTTCTAAGATTTCATCAAGAGTCATTTTTTCATTATATCCAAGTGGATAAAATGAAGTAGATCGTGGAGTAAGCTCATATAGAATGGGGCTTTCTAACATATTAACATTATATATTCCGATCGAAGACCGACTTCGATGACGACCATACGAAAAGTCAACCTTTTCTTGAAGTTGAATCAGCTGCTTAATTAAGAAATCAGAGAATTCTACTCCTCTAATAATAGAACAGGCTATGTACGGACGTATAGGTTTAAGACGAGGGTCAACTTTTATCACGAAACCACTAGGTTCAGCAGATATCTCAGGTAAATTTTTTTGTAGACCTATCGCTCCACTAACTTCTCTGGTGAGTCCCTCTACTCCCCAAAGGTCTGGACGATTCGAAGTTTTGCAGTCTACTTTGATATACCCCTCATCTGCTAAATCATGTTCTTCGATTTCGGATTTAGCATAGCTAAAGAGATGATCCAGTTCCTCGATCGTAGTATCATTTTCCAAGTTGAGTAATTCTATAACATCATAATAAGAGATTTTAAAAGCAACCAATTGTTCCACCTCTAGGTTAAGGGCACTGTGCGTAGCCAATTCAAGTTCTGTGTGAATAGCTCACGGATATCATTGATTCCACGCTTTACCATATATAGACGATCCACCCCAAGACCCCATGCGATAACTGGGTCGGTAATACCAAAAGGAGCCGTAACCTCTGGTCGAAAGATACCAGAACCACCAAATTCAATATAGCCAAGCTGAGGGTGATAAGCACTAAGCTCTGCTGAGGGACTAGTGAACGGATAATAATCAGGTTTAAATCTAACCTTGGTAGCACCTGCAATCTCGGTAGCAAAGGTTTTTAATAGGCCGAGAAGAGTACGGAAGGTTATTGATGGGTCACAGGAGATACCTTCTAATTGATTGAACTCAGAAAGGTGTACGGCATCAACAGAATCAGGACGATAACATCGTGCAATACAAAAGTATTTTGCTGGAATTTTAAGTTGATATAATGTTCTAGCACTCACAGCTGTCCCTTGTGGTCGTAATATCAATTGAGCTGCTTTTTTGGGATCCCAGCGATATCGCCATCCTCGGGACCCTGTAGGTTCACCAGTCTCATGAACTCGCTTAACATTTTCCACTATTTCTTTATCCTTTGGAAGGGAACCATGAGTTGGATGTTTAATAGTATAGACATCAGACCACTCCCGTGCAGAGTGATCCTGCGCTTGGAACAAGGCATCAAAGTTCCAGAACTCGCTCTCGACAAGTGGGCCACGCATTTCTGTAAAACCAAGTCCGATGAGTTTTTGTTTTACTTCGTCCAAAAACATCAGGTATGGATGTTTACGGCCTACTGGATATGCTTTAGGACGGCTGGTAACATTATAGCTTTTTAAATGTAAAGATCGCCATTGACCAGATCTTATTTGATCAGGGGTCAAGCGTGACACGGGTTCTATAATTTGTATGTTAGCTAATGCTTTGGATCCAGACTTCGTTATTTGAACGGATGTGTGTTGACGTTCTTTTGTCTCGATAAACCCTCGATTTGAAAGAATTGCCAGAATTTCTGTTGGAACAGGATATAATGGGTCTTTAGATACAGATTTTAAGATATCTTTTATGCCTGGATTTAAATTTGATACTTTTTTTACAGAAGTAAGTATTCCTTTCTTGATTGTGATAATACCCTCTTTTCTTAGGTTTCCTATCCCAGCATTTATTGCTTGTTTAGATAGACCTAAGAGAGATGAAAGTTCAGCTATTGGTATTCCATCTGGATTTTTATTCAATTCTTCCAAAATTATATCTTCAGGGAATCCCTGATTGAGGATGTTATTCCCCTCTTTTGTGAGTAAAACCCTCTTGATTGATTTCACTTCTCGAGATACTATGTTACTTTTGCTTAATCTCGAGGTGAGTTGTTCGACTTTTGCATGGGGTAGCTTAGTCATTTCAGCTAATTCGTCTATTGTTAGAGAACCACTTTTCTTTAAGTACTTTAAAACTGTTGCCATCTCTGATGTAACGAGGATAGAATCGTCATTCAATTTGTTTTAAGCTCCTTCATCTCATAGATTCTAATTCTACTCATTTTCTGAGAGTTTTGAAATTGATGTAAAAGTAATTGTAAATATAAGATATTACTTAGATTTGATGATACCTTGTTGAAAGTAAGAAAAAAGTAAGTTTCACTTAAAGCTGTGTAAAGTCCAAGGCATCTACCTCAAATAGAGGCTAAAAAATGTAGATTTTAATATCTTTCTATGAATTTCTGTTTATTCTTGTAACCACACAAGAGTCTTGGTTCTAACTCTTCCATCTTATTAATTCTATCTAATCTTGTACCAGCGTGTTATTCCTGGAGTTATATTTTATCTAAGCATCTGATTTCATTGTTGGATCTCACGCTCCCAACCTGGTTTGATAATCATCCCTTCTCTCTTTCTTCCATCAATTATAATTAGGAAAGGATCCTCAACCCGAATATGACGAACAAATTCAGTTTCAGTTTCAATATTTGAGCAAGATTTCAACCAATCCCAATCTATGAAGTCTTTCTTAGATTTATACTTTATAAAAAAGTAACCGATATTAGCCGTGGTGATATTTTGAAAAAAATGACTTCCTTGTGAATGTTCCACTTGAAAATCCTCCATTCCAGTTTCAATAATAACTTTAGCCCCTGAAATATTATTCCACTTAACAGGTATCCCTAGGAATCGGTCAAAAGTCCCCCAGCGACCAAATCCTAAAAGAATATAGGGAATCCCTCGGTTCTGAAGATTTTGATTTATTTTATCTACTTCCCTCACCATTTCGCGGGTTTTCAGCTTATTAAAAGAATCAGGTTTTACATAGACAATATCATAAATATCCTTTATTATCCGATTACCTGAAATCTGTGAAGAATACACTACCAGCTCGCTCTTGGAAACAGATATTATCTCCTCACTTAGGAGCTCATCCTGTTCTATGAAAGGACGGATTTGTAAGAGGTAGAAAGTCGTCCTTTTTTTGGGGATCAGTTGAAAATTCCCTGCAAATTCGATTTCAACACTGCAACCCATTGCTTTTTCTCCGAGCTCTAGAACCCGCGATATGATATCTTTGATTGGGAATGTTCTGTATTTCAATTGATTACTAAAAGTTACTACTGGAGCTCCGTCTCCCATGTAACCGTTTCTAACTACTAGGTCATTGTAATCATATGTATCAGCGACTTCTGATAATATCTCTTTATCAACATCGAAAATACTGGCTTTTACCAGGAATGAATTCTCCCCTTCAGATAGTTCTGTTGCAGTAGATGCTAGATCAATTGCAAAGAATTCTCTCTGACTATTCTGTAATAACTGATCATGAGTTGAAAAAAAACTTATTTCAGGATATTTTGGGCAAAACCGTAGTGCTAGACCTCCATCTACAATGGTTTTTCCTAAACCCACAGCGAGAAACGCAATCCTATCGGTTGGTTTCATATAAGAAATTGGATAATAGTTGTAAGAAGAAGCCACACCAGAGAAGCTTGGGTAAGAAAGCCGATTAGGATGTTCTCTTCCAACTACTTGCTGTATTACTACAGCCATCTTGGATTCCTCAACAGATTGGTCAGTGGATTCAGCATAACTTTTCGCTTTCTTCAAAAAAGAAGAGGCATACACTAGTTTGATGGCATCACAAAGCAATTTTACTCTAGTATTCATATCCTGGTTATTTGGTAAAAAATAGGTTTCAAAGATTCCTGCAAATGGCTGATATTGAGAATCCTCTAATAAGCTTGAAGATCTTACGGAAACTGGGCCCGTCAGAGATTTTAAAATAAATCGTAAATCGTCTACAAGGCTTTCCGAGACTTTGGCATCCAAGAAACTCTTTTTAATTCCTTCATCAGGAAGATCAGACAAACCAATATCGTAAAGCTCTTCATTTGCCTCCATAAAAAGGTCAAATTCACTTGTTCCTATGACAAAAGTCTTGGGGATTCGAACATCAACATCTTGAGCAAGTTCATCTACAAGAAGGAATGTATTAAGCAGGAATTGCAGAAAGGCTATCCCACGACCCTTTCCACCTAATGAACCCGGTCTTAATCTAGTAAATCTTATCGCAGGATGATGAGCATCTCTATCCCAATCATGTACGACACCCCCAGCTTTTTCAATAAGGATAGCGTTTATTGACTCAAGTAAGAATTTTCGAAGTTCTTCCTCCGTTAAATCGGTAACCTTGACTGGTATTATCTTCTGCGCGATTGCAAATTCAGCTCGATTCATTAACCAACCAGAGAAATGATCATGTGAGCCATGGTATATTAAAGACTCATTTGGCACAACAGAGATAGCCTGATATAACTCCATGATGTTTTTAGCTCTACCAACAACTGAACCGTCAGCTAGTCGAAAAACAAAATCACCAAAACCTAGATGTCTCAACATAAACTCTCTTAAACTTTGTAGAAGACGACGAGACTTCTTATAGATGAAGAAAGCCCCCAATTCCTTAGCTCGCTCCCTATTTTTTAACTGTCTTGAATGTAATGCAGTAGGAAGGGTTAAATCATTCGATTTCACTTCTTTAATGAATTTTATCCCTGCATCATCATCTACAGTCCCCTCCCTAGGAAATCGAACATCAGAGATTACCCCAATGACATATTTCTTGTATTTATTATAGTAATCAATCGCTTCTTCATAGGTACATGCTAAGAGAATCTTAGGTCTAGCCCTCATTTGAAGTAGATTATAGAAATCATTGATTCCTGCTGAAATTAATCGATGAGTTTGTTTCATTAGTTCACTATAAATTAAGGGTAAGAAAAGTGAATAATGACGGATCGAATCCTCAACAACGATTATTACTCGTACAAGTCCAACTTCAGTATCATGTGTGACATTAAGTTTATCTTCAAGGTGTTTTATTATCGCCACAAAGACTGTAGAATCTCCGTTCCATAAGAAAATCCTATCTATCCCTTTTTGCTTTGTTGGATCAGGTAAATACGGAATAATACTGGCATTATTCAATAGAAGGATAACTGGGATATCTCGTATCTTTTTGATAGCCTGGCCAAAAGAAAAAGCATCAACATCTCCTAAACGTCTCATAGTAATAACTAGATCGAATTCTTTTTCCTCTACTAATTTCAAGGCTTCTCTGGCTGATGCAACCCGTGTGATGCCTGGGAGTGTCCGAAGATTCAGATTATGAAATTCTTCAAAGATCTGATCAGAAAGTCTCCCATCCTCCTCAAGAATGAAATTATCATAATATGAACTTACCAAAAGCACCCTGTTAATTCTTTTAGTCATTAAATCATGAAATATACGATATTTCGGTTTATAATCTAAACTTAAATCATCTTCTTCAATAATATGAAGGGGGACTGAGTTTGTCATGTGTACTCACGAACTCAATAATGTTGTAATTGAAAAACTTTCGTGGAATATACATATTTTTCTTGAAATCGCAATTTTTTCTATTGAAAATTATCCATCAAAAAACGATTTCTCATAACAAATAACTTCTCATGTCGCTCTATCTGAAAGGGTTGTCAACTGATGTCAGATAAACTTTCAGAACGGTTACTAAATATGCTGAAACATTTCTGCTTACATTTCTGAGGCTTATTATCTTTTTTTCTTTGATGTGATGTGTCTAGATTTAATAAAGGTCGGATTAATTACCCTCCAATGGGGTTAAAAAATGACTCCTAAATGCATCGGTCTTAACAGATAAACGTAAAAAAAAGTCTGTTATTGGCTTTAATATCTCGAATTAGCCATAATGTTGGAAAGAAAGGAGAAAGATAAGGGTTTCAAAATGACATACATCGACGAAGTTTATGATTGGGTGATTGAAAAAAATCCTGGTGAAAAAGAATTCCATCAAGCAGTAAAAGAAGTATTGGATTCTTTAGAGCCTGCGATTCAACGACATCCTGAATTACAAAGACATAAAATGCTAGAGAGGATTGTCGAACCAGAGAGACAACTAATGTTCAGAGTACCTTGGCAGGATGACCAAGGAGAAATTCACGTTAATCGCGGTTTCCGAATACAATTTAACTCCGCGATCGGTCCATATAAAGGAGGTTTACGATTTCATCCGAGTGTATATCTAGGTATCATCAAATTCTTAGGATTTGAACAAGTCTTTAAGAATTCTCTAACAGGATTAGCAATGGGTGGAGGAAAAGGTGGATCTGACTTTGATCCAAAAGGTAAAAGTGACATAGAAGTTATGAGATTCTGTCAAAGCTTCATGCAAGAACTATACCGTCATATTGGACCTGATTGCGACGTCCCAGCAGGAGATATTGGTGTAGGTGGTCGTGAAATTGGTTATTTATATGGTCAGTACAGAAAAATAATGAATCAATTCCACGCTGGTGTATTGACTGGTAAGGGTTTAGATTATGGTGGTTCTTTAATCAGACCTGAAGCTACTGGTTATGGTTGTACATATTTTGTCGTTGAGATGCTGAAAGACCGAGGTCTTGATATGAAAGACAAGATCTGTACTGTTTCTGGATCTGGTAATGTGTCTCAATATACAACAGAGAAGGTGAATCAGTTAGGTGGTAAAGTTGTTACTCTCTCTGATTCAAATGGTTTCATTTATGATCCTGATGGTGTCACTTTCGGAGAGAAATTCGATTTCTTTATGGAGCTAAAGCAAGTACGTAGAGGTAGAATCAAAGAATACGCCGAGAAATTCAATGTTGACTATTACCCGAATAAACGGCCTTGGGAAATCAAATGTGATATCGCTTTTCCTTCAGCAACGCAGAATGAAATTGAAGTGCACGATGCACAAGCATTGATTGATAATGGTGTGATTGCTATTGGCGAAGGCGCAAACATGCCTTCCACAATTGAAGCTATTAACCTCTTCTTAGATGCTGGAGTCGCTTTTGGTCCAGCAAAAGCTGCTAACGCAGGTGGAGTTGCCACATCAGGACTAGAGATGTCGCAGAACAGTTTACGCCTTGCATGGAGTCGTGAAGAAGTTGATCAACGTCTTCATGGTATTATGGTTAATATCCATAAAAGCGCTCGTGAGGCAGCAGAAAAATATGGAGCTAGAGGGAACCTAGTTGTTGGAGCCAATATTGCAGGGTTCATGAAAGTATCACGAGCTATGATGGCCCAAGGACTTATCTGAGTGATTTCTTCATGGAGATATTATTATCTCCTTTTTTCTTCATTACACTGTAATAGTTTCTGTTTCGACTAACCCTTTAGGAAATCGGAGCTCAAATTCATTCCCTTTAGGATCAGAAGATTTAATTTTAAGTACTCCGCCGTAATATTGCATTATTACCGCGGCAAGAGCGATCCCAATGTGATGTCCGATAACCTCCCATTCGTCAGTTATATGTCCTGATAGCTGAGACACTATGTCTTGGGTTAATGCTTCTGAGCAGCAATCACGTATGTGTACACTGTAAAAAGAGGGAAGATAAGATCCTGTAATATCTATGGTTGCATCAGTACTCCTCTCAAAAGAACTCAAGATGAATTCCAATAATTCAAAAAGAATATCATTAAGATGGGAGTCAACATAAATTTTTGTATCAAGGTTCTTCTCATCAATTTTGATTAGATGAGAAAATTCTGAAAACCTTAAAACAACATTCTCAATAACATCAAGCATTTTAACATCATTTTTTGGTATAAAAGGAGTCTGAAGAATCTCAAAAATATGATTTACCATGTCGATTGTCTTAGATGAACCTGAAGCTATGTTTATGACTTTGTTTACAAGATTCCTATTAAGTTCTAAATTTGATTCATGCATTAAAAGAACCAATTCTAAGTTATTGATTATCTTTTGCATATCATTATTTACAAAATGGGACATCATTGCATGATAGCGTTCTTCTTCAAGTTTAACTTTTCTTAATGCCTCTTCAGCTTGTTTCCGCTTTGTTATATTTCGAGCAATACCTAACATCCCCTTAACTTCTCCCTCTACCACTTGTGGTGATGCCTTGATCTCAACATGTACATAATCACCAGATTTCATTAAAAGACGCATTTCAACTGCAGGAAACCGCTTTTGACTTAGAATATTTTTAACTCCCTCTAAAATCAAGGGGAGGTCATCTTCGTGGACTAATGGTAGGAATGGTTTTCCAATCCATTCATCTGGGTGCCATCCTGTAATAGTCTTCATCACAGGATTAAGAGAGGTGATTATGCCATCAAATGATATAGAAAATATGATATCTCTAGCATTCTCCACATAACTCCGATACCGTTCTTCTGATTCCCGTAACTTCTGTTCTACGACCTTTCGATCTGTAATATCTGTGAAAACTGATAAAACTCCCTCAAACTCTCCTTTACGAGAAAAAATAGGTGTTGCTGTAATAATTACAGGAACAAAGTTACCATCTTTGGTTAATAAGCTGGCCTCATAAGTTGTACCAACTCCCTCTGGACGCTTCGTTGTTTCATTTGAAATTTGGTCTATGTATTCTTTTGGGACAATGAAACTCCAGTGTTTACCTATTAATTCTTTTTCTGTATAATCCAACAGCTCAGCTGTTTTTGGATTAACAAAGGAGATTTCTCCCTTCGCGTTTTCTAACAGAACTCCCTCTTCAAGCCTTTCTACAAGCATCTGATATTTTTCTTTTGATTTCCGTATTTCTTCTTCAGCTTGTTTATACTCAGTAATATCTCGAACGATAGACAAGACTTCATCTTTCCCAGATTTCGTCATTCGACATTCATATTGACGCAAAGCCTCTTTTACTGGAAGTTGATATTCAAATATTTGCGGTTCTTGTGTGGTTAAGGTTTCTTCAATGTAACGTAATGTTTGTTTTGCAAGATCCTCAGGTAAGATATCATGGACATTTTTCCCTAAAAACTCTTCAGGTGTGGTGTACAACTCATCCCGTGCCCCACTATATGCAATAAACTTACCATCCCTGTTAATCTGAAACATGAGATCAGGAATAGCATTAAGAATCACTTGATTTCTGATCTCACTTTCTTTTAATGCTTTATCAGCTTTTTTTCGTTGTGTAAGATCTCTGATAATCGCTAAATTGGCTGGTTTCCCCTGATATGTAATGAGGCCAGCGTTAATCTCTACATCCAATGTTTTATCGTTTTTTAACAGGAAAACCGTTTC
>JBHLPG010000386.1:0-3599 GCA_048939725.1 Promethearchaeota archaeon
AAAAGAGTACTCATTACTAAGACTTTTTGTTTCGCTAGATGATATAAAAACCACTGACTAGAACTGGATATCTTTGTTAGGTCTAAACTCATTCTATTTTCGCGTTCCTCGGGCAATCCTTTGCTAAAATAAGGAAAATTGTTGATTCAATTTAATTATTCCGAAATGAAGATAATTAGATTAATGGCCTGTATTGAACTATGAAATTTCTAAAACAAGACAATTATTTATTCTTGGAAAATGCAATTTTTCTGACAATTAAACTGAATATGGAACCTTCATTCAACCAGCACCTTGATGATCCACGGATTGTACAAATAGGCAAGGATACTAGGATAACAGAATCAAAGAAAGAAAACTAAAAAAATATTACAGCAAGCTATGACTCTTCATTCTGATTTTTATCAATATACTCAGGCTGAGAATGTCCTATCTTAACTTCTCAAGAATTTGTAATTTATGCATTAATAAGAATGGGTGTCTTTCCATATTTTTCTATAAATTTCATGATATTTGCACCCAGTAATGTAAAAGCTTGTTTGATATTCACGCCAGTTCTAGCCGAGGTTTCAATAAAGTGACATTGAAATCCATCCGATTCAGTAACAGTACTAAGATTGTTTGCGAAAGACCAACCCTGATCACGAGAAACCGTGGAATTTATTCCATTACGTAAATCAACTTTATTCGCGACAACGATTATTGGTACACGCCCTCGTTTATTATTTGTCCACAGTTCGTTTATCCATTTAGGCATATTATAGAAAGATTCAGGACGAGTGATATCGTATACTAATAAGGCTCCAACACACCCATTGTAATAGGCTTCTCTGACACCATTAAAACGATCTTGACCCGCGAGATCCCAAATCTGATATCGGACTGGAAGACCATTGATACTATCATCACGCATGGCGAAGTCCGCGCCAACTGTAAGAAGATATTCAGCCTTAAACTTACTACCTAAATAACGCTCTCGAATAGATGTTTTACCGACCCCACCATCACCAATTAGTGCGATCTTATAAACTGCCATTCTTAACCTCTCTTCATGTTATTTTAGAATTTCGTCGGGAGAAGTATTGTTAAAACCTGACTTCTCCTCACAAGTATTTAACCCTAATGTAATCTAATAAAGAATTAAGATGCTGAAAAGTGACAAATTCTATCATACACATGTCATATGTGACAATATCGATTCGGTGTTGAAATCTTATCTATTTCTCATAATCTACCTGTCAATCATCAAGAGAATTCTATCTATCTACTTTCCAATTTGATACCTTACCACTAATCAAAAAGCAAATAATGAACCCTTTTGGCTATTTATAGAGAAAAAAATTTAAAGATAATATTAAAGAAAAAAACCTAACCTAATCACTAGATGATTGTTTATTCTCCTCCTCTTTCGTCCTAGAATACCACTGTGGTTCTAATACCAACTGACCATCATACTTTAGGAATTCCAGCACTTCTCGTACCTTTTTTCTTCGCTCAAGAGACACAACGGTTTCCTCTTTCATTGACATGATAAAACACGTTTTTTTTATTAGCTGATTCAACCGTATCCTTAGGACAAATAATCATTCTGGATTTTAATTCTTAAAAAACCCTGAATAATTTCTCCGGAAAATCAGATCTTAACCTCTCAATTTCCAAAAGTAAGATGGATTCTAGATCATTGATTAGTATACAATGAAAACAATGCAAACTAAGGGACATAGGGGGAAATTATGGAATTTAAAATTTTAGAGAAAATTTAGCAGAAATGGTTCTGATGAAGATTTTAATTCGTTTTAATCTAATTACAAGGTAAACAGTAGGTTTATATAATTGTTGAATGCATTTCTAACTTAGAAATCTGAATGTTTGGGACACGAATTTACAACACTAAAATAGTGAGAAGTAAATGTCAAAGTATAATGTAAGTCGAATAAGCTTGGGAGTATTTTATTTAATAGCAAGTCTAGTTAATTTTTTTCACACCATTCATTATACTAAGTACTTGTGGATTGTTTGCCTTGAAAATGTCCACATCTCATTTTATAAGGAAATTCTTGAAGTTATTGTCATTCCAAATGAAAAATTAGTTATTTTGCTTGTTATTGTCTTTGAATTCATAGTAGGAGTGCTTATTCTTAGTAAAAAGATTTTTGTAAAGATTGGTCTAATGTTAGCAATGCTTTGGATACTAATTATTACTCCATTCTTACCATGGGTTGATATTTTGGGTCATCTGCTTCTGGGAGTATTTCAAGCTCTCTTACTCATGGGAACCTATGATATGACCGTCTTGGAAATTATGCAACAGAATTTAAGATCGAATTAAGTCAGCTCTTCTAAAACATAATCTCACTAAACTGAGTATATTGGAGAAGCTTAGACTTGATTAAAAATCAATGGTATGCCATATTAGAGTCTAAACAAGTGAAGAAGGGAAAAGTAATTGGTGTTACCCGAATGGGTGAAAAGCTGGTTTTCTGGAGAACAAAAGATGAGAAAGTACATTGTATGATTGATAAATGCATACACAGAGGTGTTCAACTATCCAAAGGAAAAATAATTCATGATCATCTGCAGTGCCCATTTCATGGGTTCGAATATGATGGTTCAGGTAAAGTTAGGATGATCCCTGCAAATGGGAAGAATACAGAGGTTCAAGATTATTTTAAACAGACAGCCTACCCTGTTAAAGAACTTGGAGGATTGATCTTTATCTTTTGGGGTGAATGGCTTGAAAACACAACAAATCTACCCCCAGTTCCCATGTTTGAGGAATTACTTGATAAAAAATTCAAATATTATACCAAAAAACACCATTGGAATGTTCATTACTCTTTAGTTATTGAAAATCAACTCGATACCGCTCACCTTCCTTTTGTTCATGCAAATACTATTGGTCGGGGATTTAAAACATTGGTTCATGGCCCTGGTTTGAATTTATGTCAAGATAAAGGAATTTATGAGATTCAGGTAAAGCCCTATAATGTAAAAGATGATGGAAAAACTATCCCGTTAAAATCCGATGAGGTTCCAAATGATTTCAGAACGTATTTATATTTTCGATTTCCTAATATTTGGATGAATCGCATTAGTGACAATGTGATCGTTTTTATTGCATTTGCACCTGTTGATGAAGAAAATACCCTCCTTTACCTTCGTTTCTATTATAAAAAACGCTTTTTACGCTTTATAATTGGTCGTTTTGGAACTTGGGGGAATCTTGTAATTGCGGGTCAAGATAAACGAGTGGTCACTACAATTCAACCCAAGAAATCTTGGCATAGAATGGAGGGGCAAAAGCTTATCCAGGCTGATAGACCAATTGTGCAATACAGACGAATCAGAGATCAAATGATGAGCGATAAAGGTTAATAAAAAGTCCTTTTTTTCATTCTGAAAATTATCTAAATACCCTCGTTTTTGGGAAATATCTCCCAGTTAACTGCTTGTACTCAATATATTTTTCTCCATGGATTTTTAACAGATACTTTTCTTCATCCATGATTTGAAGATGGAAAATTGTCCAAGTAAAAATCATTAGGATAATAGTAACAATGCTAGGAGCTAGTAAAAAAGTTCCGCAGACTGCTAAATCT
>JBHLPG010000084.1:0-14624 GCA_048939725.1 Promethearchaeota archaeon
TGATTCTAGTCATTCCATACGGATACATAAATAAAGAAAGTTAAACATTAAAGAACCTACAGAATACTTAACCTCAAAGTCATTCAAATTTCAAAACAAATGGAAAATTGACCGTTTTCAAGATAACAGAGAACAATCCTCTTGGTGGATAAAAAGTGAAAGAATTCCGAAATGGTAAAACACTCTTCCTCTTAGTTTTTATGATAATTGCCTTTTCTGCACAGGAATCCCAACTATTTTTTCAATTGCTATATTCTAACTCACAATTTTCCTTAAGTAATGACAATTTTACACCATTACAAAAAAATATTCTTTCACCAATTAATACTTCTCGAACAAACACCATTCCTCACTTAAGACATACTCATTCTCCACGAAATAGTATAAATACGATTATAGATGAACAAGATCAATATTTTCCTGGGAGCGATATTCACATCAGAAATCAGTTTGAAATCCCTCAATCATCAGGTTATTATGTAGTTGAACAGGTAGTAGTCGTTTTGTTATTTAAAGAGGGTGTAGACGAAGATACAATGACTGCTGAAGGTGACATTAACATGTCCTCGGATCACTATGTTCATAATGCAACTACAAATGGAGAACCTGAAGGAGCAGCATCATTATCAACAAATACAGATCATGGATGGGTTGATACAACGTTTACAATTCCTACGATAGAAGAATTAAATGGTATTGGGATTCAATCGAACGATACTGTCACAATTTTCCAATATTATCCTGCGCAAAATACATCTGAATCAAAACTTGGAAAAGATTTTAATATTACTCGAACTGACACTTTTAAATTAAGTTCAGTTGCGTCACTCACCTCTGATGATTTTACTAATGATGCTAGTAATGATGAAACTTTTCGGCAGGGAGAAAATGCCACAACCGTTCTCACAGCAGCTTCAGGAGGTATAGGTATAGATAATGTCACTGTTACGGTTAGTGGATTACACTTCAAGAGTAATGACAGTGAAATAACGAATCCTGCCTTACTTGGTATTCAGTTTGAGCTTAGAGACGCTGTATATGGAACTCCAAATGATACTACAAATGTCGATGGCCTACTAAAATTAGTTGTCATTACTTCAGATTCTACTCCAGAGGAGGAGTACTACTTCAATGTCACAGCAGATTTTTCAGCGACAGAATTTTTAACTGAAAACTTTGAAACTACTACCAGTACAACTGCCAATTTTACGGTCCAAAATGAATGGGATTATGTAGACTTTATAGAACTTCAAGCTGTACCCCCCTCCTTAGATCCTCCAGAACATAACACTACTATTGTCACTGTTCGGGTTCGTGCGCAATATGCTTACGACACTCAGCCATATTATTACCTTACAGACCTTCCAGTTACTGCCACATTAATTAGTTACCCCGCAGGTGTAACTTTGACCATAATGCCTGGATTTGTAGCTGCCAGTGGTTCCCCAGGTTATTTCCTTACGAATTCCTCTGGACATATAGCGTATAATATCACTGCTGAGTATCCTATCTTGTATTCAGATATCGTCTCTAATATTGAGTTCACCGCGAATCTGACCAGTCTTGCAGCACCAATCTACCCCTATACTTCGGGTTCTTATCATTCACCTCATAGATTCTTAAGAGGTATTGGGGAGACACTTTACATTTCGACTGATGAAGATGTTAGTATTAATCCAGACTTCTGGGTAGGAGATATCAGATACTTTGATACAAATGTTACCAGTATTCGTCCTGGGGAAAGTGCATTAGTTAAATACGAGGTCTTCTCTACTCAAACGACTGATACATTTGTAGACGTACCAGTTAAAATTGAATTAGCCAATCCCATTCCAGGTGTCACGTTACACTTTGATTTTAATCCCAGTGCTTATGGTAGCTATTACTTAACTGATATCAGTGGGATTATTTATGTGAAGGTCACTAGCACTTATCTCGTTACAACCGAATACATTCAGAGTGTACCTTTAGATATTACTTTAGATTTTGAAAACGATTCTAATTTGCGATGGATTGGAAACTCGAATGCGATAATTAATTGGGGATGGGCGGATACACTTCAGAATTTTAATAAAACGTGGCGTGTTCGCCAATTGACTGACATCACCATTAATCCTGACTTTAATAATTGTACCATCAGCTATTCCAATACAAATGAATCTGGAGATACAGTTATTCGTCCTGGGGATAGTTTACTAGTTTACTTCGCGGTTCGGGATGAAGGGTCATTTTTATTAAACAATGTACCAGCGAATGTCTCTTTTGCTGATTATAGTACAATGAAAAGTTATGGAGTCTCGTTAGTAATTAATCCAAGTTTATCTCCAACTCCTGGTTTGCCTGGCTATTATAATACGTCTGGAGGATATATCTCTGTTATAATCTCCACGGAATATGGTGTTACTCCGAAAAATCTTAATATTAATCTGAAAGCTACATCAGATTTTGAACATGACTCTCTAAATAAATGGTATGTCGGTTCTAAAGGGAATATGCCAGAGTTCCGCTCAAATAGCTCTTATTCTGAAGGTTCCAGAAGTATCACAGTTGCTCCTCAATATTTCACTGGATATGTCTACATTCCCACCGATAATCCTCCAAATGCAACATTAGTTCAACATAATGAGATACTTGAGACAGAGTTCCGACTACGACTCACATACAGTGGAGGGGTTGTTTACCCAAGTATCGATGGGCTTACTATATCTATTCAAGTCAATAACACAGATCCAATAAACTGGAATATGCAAGTTACACCGGCAATCTCCCAAGATTCAGCTGGTAGTAGTGTTATTTTTTATATCCGAATGAATGCGACAGGAACGACCCCTGAAGCAATGTATACCCTTTCTGTAACAGCAGATTTCGGAAGTATAAAAGATAGGACTTATAACTTCACTTCCCCCTATCCATCTACCGTTCCTTCTCCAGGGACGCTTTCTGGGGTATGGGTCAATGGTACAGATACTACAGGGAACTATTCCTATGTGTCAACCATGTTTGAAGTGAAAAACATCGATTTAATTAGAGTCTGGATCCCTGGTGGAGGTGTGACTGATCCATTCCATCCAGATGCAGGATTCAACAGTGCTACTGGACTTTTTGAAGTTTATAGATCTACCTCCCTTATTACCATTGAAGGGACCTATAAAGACAATACGCAAGACCCCGTCCAGAATAAGCGTATAGAACTTTATTTAAACCATTCAAGTGGTACCAGAATTCCGTTAGATACCAATGTGTGGACTGATACACAGGGGGCTTTTTCAGCTGTAATTCGAGTACCAAATACTACCCCCCTTGAAGATAGTATCAAGATCTATGGTGAGGATCCAAACCCACCTACCCCGCGAGAAGATCACGAGGGCTTTGACGATATCCGAGTATTGACCAACATTCAATTCCATGCTCATGATGTAAACATCCTTAATGGGAGTACTGTGTTTTTGGGAGAATCAGTAACTCTAACTGGAAGATTGCATGATAACCTAGATCAACCCATCGATTCTTCCTTAGCGATTTTTACGAACTCCTTCTTCGAACTCACGAATAATCTTCGAGTTGTAGGCTGGAATGGAACGCATGAAATTGGTATAGCGCAGGTTACAAGCCCATATGCTGATGGTACATATGATATAACTTATCAAATCCCTTATAATTACAATCAGGACACGTTGTCCATAAGACTGAATATCACGAGTTCAGGACTTGAGCATTATCGGGTAAATTATACTCAAACGCTTATTAACATTTATTGGGATTTTCAAATCGCCAATTTTGAGATTTATTTTCCGTCGAATGACACTTCAGTAGGATTAACTGAAGGAGCAACTTATTCTGTGTATGGGGAAAATAATAAGGATATTGTTATTAGGGGAACTCTAACAGATTCATCAGACCGTGGACTTGGAGAAAAATGGATAAACACGACATGGAACAGTGAGATTTCTCCTCCTCCACAACCAGTTCTTGATGATCCTGCAGGATCATTTACTCTTGATTATTTATTCACAGGTTATGAGAATGGCACTTGGGTTTGGAAATTCTATCATATATTGGATAATGGGACTGAACTATCAAAATATTACAATGTTACTCTTAATTGGGTAGTCTTTGATATAACAGGGCCTAGGATTGAGGTAACAAGCCCAGTTGGTACTCTTCTTCCACCAACAGAGACTGTAATAATTATTGCAACAATTACCGAACCAACTTTGGAGGTCGTTTCAAGCGCATTAGATAATTCATCAGTCACAATCCAGATAGATGGTGTGAATGACACGATGAGTCAAGTTGTAGGACAATTCATTTTCTCCTACAACTGGGATACATTATCAGCCATTGACACTATCTACACAATCACAATTTTCGCTTCAGACACAGAAAATAACTGGAATACTACCTCATTTGATATTGTTATCGATGTAGTTTCCCCAACAGGAACCATTGATGTCTCAGAAAATAATGATGGATATCTAGAAGTCAATTCAGATGGAGTTGTTTCGATTTCAGGTACTTTTGGGGACAACAGTTCGATCACAGGCTCGAATTCAGGTGTGGATGAGGCATCTGTTCATCTTTTCATTCTCACTCCGTCAGATGAAGCAATATTGAGTGAAAATATTTCAACCATAATCGTCACGACTGATAGTTTTTCGTATGACTGGACTATCATTCTTGATCCTGACGACCTTGAGAACATTCGTCGTGATTCTTCATTCTCAGGATTTGAGGATTGGACGATAAATGTTACCTTTCACGACATTGCTGGCAATTTAGGGTATGTAACTAAGAGTGTGAAACTTGATAAGACTCCGCCTTCCTTAGAAATCATTGATGAGATTCCAGAGGAAGTAGATGAGGAACTTACGATTACTGTCTCATATGAAGAGCTTGAAACGGGTATCTATATAGAAACATTAACTTTCGAGATTATTAATTCAACTGAAGAAGGTTTGTCAGCCACTATTCGGTACGGAGATGCGGGTTATGACATTACTGAAACAGGTTCTCAGGTAACCCTCATTCTTGATACTTCTGAATTTCCCAATGGAGCCTATACAATTAGAATACAAATTCGAGATAACACAGGAAATTTAGGAGAGATTATTTCTACTTCCTTTACCATTAACCACCCAAGCCCCCCAAATCCGTTTACCAATATCATATTGCTTCTTGTGTCTCCTTTACTTGCCTTTGGTGGTGGAGTTGGGCTAGCAGCGCTATACGAACGAATTAGAGGTTTAAGAGGCGCGTAAAACTCCAATTAGCCAATTTATATTCAAATAATGTTGAGATGATTATCAGGTTCAAAAAAGAAATAATATAAATGAGAAATGAGATAAAGATTAAAAAATAGATGATAACTCTAGAGATCTAGGTTGGAAAAGATTAGGAAAAAAATTATCTAACAGAAAACAGTAAGAGATTTGTGATAAGAATGAACAGAATCAGTTTCTTTGCTCAATTAGAAGTCCCCTTTATAATAGGTTTAGGTGTCTTAATAGTTGTTGGTTTTTTACTATTCTATTTTCGAGAACAAATTGTAGAAGCTATAGGAGCAGGTGGTGTTAAAAAGACTATTCTTGAACAAGAGATCGAGCAACGGCTTGTTCAAATTCGACAACTAGCTCGACAACAGATGTTTCGAGAGGCATCCATCCTTATGTGGCAAACCATGACCCTTGCCTCTGAGGGGTTCCTTGGTGTTGGTCGAGCCCCCAACGAGTCAGCACGCCAATTAGGTGTAAAACTTATGAATCGTGGGGATATTGATCCAAGTGCTATCAATGCTATTGTAATGGCTTTCGAAAAAGCACGATATGGCCAAGCTCCTCTGACAACACAAGAATTCAAAGATGGATTGTCAGGACTTCACCAATTCCTTCAAACAGCGACGTCTGCTGGAATTCCTGAGACTGCTGAGGAATATTAAGAATCTAAGATTTGATACTAAGTGAAATCTCATGGCAGAGATTAACCGAACTACGTCGGCATTGATCATTTTAGCCATATTCATTAGCTACCCCCTTATTTCTGCATTTATTTTAGGATTGCTTCCACGTTCCATTACCCAAAGCACCACTAGCTTTTCAATCTATAACGAGGGGTGGAATGGGGCTAGTGAATTCAAAGAAATGTTTGATGAAAGTGGTCGAATTTCTACCATTGTGGGTAGCAGTAACATTCTCAACCGCCTCAATACTACAACTGATAACGGTTCACTCATCATTCTAGGCCCTGCAGTCCATTATGACTTCTCTGAAGCCTTGGCCATCTTTTTCTATGCTCTCAACGGTGGTCGAGTTCTCATTGCAGATGACTTCGGAACTGCGAATGACATACTAAGTGTTTTTTCCATCTTCTTAGGTTTTATGTCTCAAATGGATCTTAATATGGCAGGTTTGGGTTTTGGGGGTGAAACGGAGGATTATAATCCATTTGGAATGAATACCACAACAAATAATACTAGTGCACAAGCTAATGAAACTGCTGCCGCTAATTTTCCGATTGCGGGAATTGCGATTAATGGAAGTCTTCTTGCGGATCAAGGCAGCTATAATGATACCCCTCTCACCCCTGTATTCAGCTCTCCTACATCAGGCTCACAGAATGGAACTAGTTATCGAATGCCAGCGCCTTGGGTTAGTGATTTTACAACTGGGTTATCTGGAAATGGAGTCATTGGAAATTTTGCATCAATCATTTCAATGAAAGTCCGTTATCCGAAACCTCTAAGTGAGTTTATTGCTGAAAATCGGTCTAATGAATATGACAAGAATAATCCTGAATATGTTACAAAATGGGTACCCATGGGAGAGTTCCCAGCTTCAGCAAAAAATGCATTCTCTGAATTTGAATCAGAATGGGGAATTGATTTACCTGATATGGACTTTAGTTTACAAATTGCTGTTCTTTATAGTAGCTCTTATGCTTGGTTAGAATCAGATATTGAACTTGCTAAGAGAGATGTTAATAAAATTGGCCCAAACGCTTCAGATCCTTATGAATGGGCAAATCCAAGTGTAGGTTTCCCAGTTTTTGTCTATTTTCCTTTTCCTCTAGGAGGAGACATAATCATTTGTTCTGATCCCTCTATTTTCATCAATATGTATCTTGATGATCAAAGGGACAAAACCTACGATAATAGGGCCTTTGCTCAAAATGTTGTCAATAAAATGATGAGAGATCGTTCAAATCAACTAATTATTTTTGATGAAGGACATCTTGCTAATCATCCGTTATCACCAACTCTCCCCTTGAGTTTGTATCTCAAATTTCTCGATATGATCTCGATGTTTCCCCTATTTGCGTGGGCTCTTCCAATTGGAGCCATTTTATTATCGAGACGCTTCATGCCCAAAAGAACCCAAGCTAAACCCCTCCTACTAACCCGTGTTGAACGTTATTATGGCCGTAGCTTTTTTGCAGTAAAAATGCGCTGGTTCCTTGAATACCAACAGTATTCGCGTGGTTTAGAACTTATTTATCGCCGTTTAAGGCGTAATTTAACGCGGCGTTACAATCCAGAAGTTGAACTTACTCCTGAAGTCGCTGCCACCTACTTGGCAAACGAATTTCCTGATCGTTTCACCCATAAAGATCTCACTGAAGGGCTGCTAGCAATAGAACGGATCATTGGGACTCGAGCTGCAATTTCTGAACAAGAATTCTTAGAGCAATACCTGTTCTTAAAAAATATTGGGGTGGAGATTACTTAATCTTATATAAACCATACTGATAATCTTACAAACTAGACTAGAAGTGAAAGAAATGAGCAAAACCGATTTGAAAGGGAAAGATTTCACTAGTGATGAATTAACTTATGAAATGCTGGATGTTAACGATATAGCACGTGCGTATCAGCAAATAATGGGAGAAATCCGGAAGGTATACATTGGAAGAACTGAAATCTTCGAAATGCTTTGGATTGCAATGTTAACAGGTAAGCATGTTTACCTCGAAGGCGTTCCAGGTATTGGTAAGACCTATATGGCAGAAACATTCTCTAAAGTTCTTGGAACTGAATATAGGCGCATTCAATTCACGCCCGATATGCTTCCTTCAGATATTGTGGGAACAAATATATTCAATCCAAAAACAGGAACCTTTCGGCTCAAGAAAGGTCCGATTTTTGGCAATGTTATCCTCGCAGATGAGATTAATCGGGCTCCCCCAAAAACTCAATCCGCTATGCTTGAAGCTATGGCTGAACGACAAGTCTCAATTGAAGGTGAGACTCACAAGCTCGATAAGCCCTTTGTTGTGATGGCAACAGCAAACCCTGTTGAGCAAGAAGGAACGTACCCCCTACCTGAAGCTCAGTTAGATCGCTTTATGATCAAAGTTATCGTTCATCATTCTTCTCCTGACGATGAATTACGGATTATTAAATTTAAAAACGAACCTATCCCTGCGACACTCAACCAGGTTGTCTCTCCTCAAACCATAGTAGCAATGATGGATGTAGTAAAAAGAGTATATGTTTGTCCCGAACTCTTGGAAATGATTCGTGATATCACTGTTTCCACCCGAACTGACCCTCGACTAGTCTTGGGGTGTTCTCCTCGTGGAAGTGAAAGTCTGTTATTGGCAGGGAAAGCTAGAGCTGCCATACATGGACGCGAATTCGTCATTCCAGATGATATTATATTGATGATACCCCACATTGTCCATCATCGCCTTATACTAAAACCTGAAGCTGAATTAGAAGGAATCACACAGATTCGGATTGCAGAAGATGTTCGAGATGGATTATTACTC
This sequence comes from Promethearchaeota archaeon, assembly GCA_048939725.1. Taxonomy (GTDB): domain Archaea; phylum Asgardarchaeota; class Heimdallarchaeia; order Hodarchaeales; family Hodarchaeaceae; genus Hodarchaeum. Next base: position 8,764 of record JBHLPG010000084.1, read on the forward strand.
CCAGTCGATCCAATAGAAGAAGAGGCTGTCTACGAGGAGTATTATGAAGAAGTATATGAGGAATAGGAAAAGCCTTTATTAGGTGTAAATGTGAATGCTTTCGTCACGAGGAGCCTTCATCGCAATTGGAGGCATATTGTTAATTTCTGTAGGATTAAGCGCCAAAGGAATCGGTACAGTAGCTACAATGTTACCCATTCTCTCTGGGGAACAAGGATTTGAAGCTGCTGAAGAATCACCGACAAATGGAAATCAAACTCTCTCAATGGGAGATATATTTAGGCCATTTGAGATATTGAATAGTTCTCCGATTGTGGATTACGGGATGTTTCTTGGTACCTTATTGCTGCTGGCAAGTGTCATTGGTTTACCCTTCTTCCGTGTGTCAGCTAACGCCTCTTTGATACGAGTTACACGTTCTGTGGATCGAGAAAAAGCTTTTGCGGGCGAGTATGTCCACGTTACGGTAAAAGTTGAGAATACAGGCCGACGACGAATGGACTTCTTGGAGGTTTATGATGCCATTCCTGATATGTTTGAAATTGCTTTGGGTGAAAACTTCATCATTACCCAACTTGGAGGTAAAGAAACCAAAGAATTCTCATATATCGTTCAAGTAAGTACCCGTGGAGTCTATCGGCTCGGACCCGTGAAAGTTATTATTCATGATAGACTCGGATTTTATTTTGAAGAAGATATAAGACATTTCTATACTGAAATTCTTTGTTATCCCTCGTACGAAGATATCAGGCGAATGGAAGCACTCAGTAAACGCCGACAACAAGGAAAAATGTTTGGAGCTCACAAAACGAAACAGAAAGGAATGGGGGATGATTTTCATGCTTTGGCACGATACTACCCTGGTGCACCTTTCAAATCTCTAGATTGGAAAGCCTTCAGTCGTACAGGAGAACTCATGGTTAGAGAATTTGAATCAGAGAAGAATATTCGTATGATTGTTTTTTTGGACCATAGTGGTAGTATGGGGGCTGGAATTCCGTTTAATACAAAACTGGACTTCGCTATCCGCTCTGTCATGTTAGTTATGAAAATGGCCGAAGAACGTCAGGATTTATTCGGACTAGTCACGTTTGCTGATCGACCAACATCCTTCCTTCCTCCAGGAGGAGGAAAAGCGATGTTTTTCCAATTATTAGAAATCCTAGCCCTCGTAGAACCTCAAGGCCGATCGGATCCTTTAGCTGCTGTAGATTTTGTTATGCAAAGAGTACCTCGTGCGTCATTTTATGTTTTTCTGACTGACCTTGAATCCTCTGATTCAGAAATCTTCACTGAAGCAGCAAAGAGAGCAAGAGCAACCAAGAATAATATCACTGTTATTTCACCGTTTGGACCCCTGTTCGAAACTAAGCTCAGTGATTTGACAGCTACAGAGCGAGCTATAGCAGAAGCAATTTTTGAAGAATATCTTGGATATAGAAAACAAGTAGAGGATAGATTGAGAGGATTAGGAGTTGAAATTATCAATGTTGGCCCTGATGACATGCTCCCTAATGTAATTAAGACCTATATGGAAGGAAAGCAACTAGGAAAAGGATCTGTGTAAAATATGCCCGCAGGACAAGCAACAGCTCATTTCTTTCGAATTCTTTACATCATCATTTTTGTATTTTCTGGTCTCTTGGTTTTCATCAGTATTGATCCCTCAATGTTTGATTTCCAACAGGTCTTCAATATTTTAGAATATATTATGTTGATTGTGCAGGTGTTAATTCAGGCTTTAGCCCTTGTAGCTCTAAGTATAGTATCTACAATTGCTTCAGCTAAAAAGGATATTCCTTTCCTTGGAGATACAAATTTCGCAAGAGTCGCATATGGAGACATGCAATCTGCTCTTTTAGCTATTACCAATCCTGAAAATGGTTTTTTCCCCCATTCTAGTACGACAACGATTGCTACCTTTATCGAAGATATTGGGAATTTTATAGGAGCAACTACTATCCTTATTCTTCTACCCGTTGCTATCCTCTCAGGTATTGGATTTCTCCGTGAGGGAGATACAAAACTGGCAATTTATTCGTTTCTGGGATTTCAACTCATCATTATAATCGCTATTTTTACAGAAAAAATCATTATTACGACCAGTATTGACTCAACAACAATCCTTACCATGTTATTCAGTCCTATTTTTGCTCTTGGATTTCTGTTGTATCTTCTTCTAGAGGTTGCGTTTCAAACATCATACACCTTAAACATTATTGAACCCATGACCGAACGAGAAAAAAGGATCCAAGGTCACTTGAAGAGAATTCGAACTTTTGTACCTTTGTCGGAAGAAGAAAAAGGGAAGGAACAATCTATCCAAAGTGTTCAATCCAAGAAGTTTGATTTACTTGCAGCAAGCTATCTACGCGAGATGGTTGAAAGACGTGTCTTCAAGAAAGGAGAAGTAATACGTGATGCTAAATCAACAATGCGATTACAATCGTATCTCGCGAGTTTAAATCAAAGTGATCCCGAAACTGATATGAAATTAGCTGCAAAAACTGCACAGCCCGATGTTTCTGCTTTGCTTAGACATTTTATTCCAGCAATGATATTCCGTATTATTGCTGTTACAATCTTGGCTTATATTATTATATCCCCAGAAATCCTTCTTCGACCTTTAGTCGGAACTTCTTTTCCAGCACTTTTACAGAGCTTAGAACTAACTCAACCTGAGTTTCAAACTATCGCCATTCTGAATGTGGTATTGCTTTTTATTCTCATCAGTGTAATTCTTCACTTCTTTTCTGGGGGTAGAACAGGCCAAATTCTCGAAAGAGTGGTTCAGCAAATTGATACTTTAGTAGATTTTGACAGATCTGAGACACCTGTGGGGGCACCTAGTGTTGAAGAATCATCTGAAGAAGAAGCAGAAGAACCTCCTTCAGATGAAGAAGAAGAAATTTCTTAATTATTTGAGGGATTTTAAATGTCAAGATTAGATCCTGAGAGTAGTGAAGCGAGAAAGTCGATATCCAAACAGGTTCCTGGCTACAATCGCTATGAAAAGCAATCTGATCGAAAATCAACTGAGACCGCAATGAAAAACTATCTTGAATCACGCCTATCAACTTGTTCAGACGATATAAAAAAGATACAAGAAGCTGCTTTAATGAGTCAAATGATAACAACCTGGTCTGATCTTGATCGATTAATCTCTAGCTTTTCTGATATCAGATATACGATTAGACAAACAGAATATGGTATTAGTACCTTCTTTGACTCCAATGTGATCAAAGAGTTTGATTTAAGTTATTTATATACATTAGAAAATACAATTATCAACATTATAAGTCGCTTGGATGACAAAATTGCACGTTTTGATGATGCTATTGAAAGTGGCATGCTTTCAGACAGTAGTCGTTTAACTAACGAAATTTTAGATGATTTATCAGCTATCAGGGATGCCTGGGAAGAACGAAGGAAATTAATCTCTGATTTCCAAAAATTGGGTTTAGTCTAAAGTTGTTACTTAGAAAATAACCTTCAAAAATTTTCAATTTCATTCTATTGGGAAATTATATTTTGAGTAGATAAGTAAGAGTGGTTTTTCAGAGAAAGATTCTCAAAGCACCATTATATAGCCACTTTATGAGAAGTTTAAACTTTAAATTTTTATAGCTCACGAGTTTTTCTTCCATCAAGTCTTAGAAGCTATAGGTTTCGGTTTTTTTCCAAACCTGGATCAATAAATTTAGGTGACTTTAGTTTGAGCGAAGAAAATGTAATAAATCGCTATATCTTAATAATACCAGCTGTAATAATCCAACTGTGTCTCGGTTCGATTTATGCGTGGTCAAAATTCCAAACAGCTTTAGTTAGCACTACTGGAATGTATGCATGGGAGAAACTTCTAACTCAACTTCCATTTACCGTTGGTTTGGCTTCTTTTGCAGGTTTCATGATTTTTGCAGGGCGATGGCAGGATCAAGTGGGGCCAAAAAAAGTTGCAACCATTGGTGGCTTCCTTCTCGGAATTGGATGGTTCCTTGCAGGTTTTGTAGATGTTTTGATGGGTGGAAATGAATTACTCGGATTTCTTTGGATTGCGCTAACTTATGGTTTAATTGGTGGTGCCGGTATTGGTTTCGCGTACGTATGTCCAATCGCTGCATTAGTCAAATGGTTCCCTGATCTTAAAGGTCTAATTACTGGAATTGCAGTCGCAGGATTTGGTCTTGGGGCTTTTTTCTTACTTTTCATTGAAGAATTCTTAATTGAAGATATTGGTAATGGTTATATCGGATTAGCTTTTTGGATTCTGGGAATTTTCTTCGTCGTTCTCGTGGTAGGATCAGCTCAGATTCTTCAAAATCCTCCTATAGGGTGGACACCTCCAGGTTATACGCCAAAACCCAGTCAAATCGCTACCACAAGTGATAAGAGAGATTTTCAACCAACAGAAATGATTCAAACACCCCAATTCTGGCTTCTGTGGGTAATGTTCATTCTAGCAGCAGCAGCAGGATTAATGACCATTGGAAATGTGACGACATTCACAAAAGATCAGCTTATTTTGGGAGGAATCTCTGCAGAAGAAGCAAGTATCCTAGCAGTGACAACAGGTTCGTTCTTATCTATATTTAATTCAGCGGGAAGGATTGTTTGGGGTGCAATTTCAGACAAACTTGGAAGAATCATTACCATGATCTTGATGTTTGGTACTCTTGGAGTCGCAATGTTCTTCTTCGGAATACAGACCGAATTCCTATTTTTAATCATTGGTGCTTGTGTTATTGGATTTTGTTTTGGAGGTAATTTTGCTCTCTTCCCCTCTGCAACTGATGACTACTTCGGAACCAAAAATCTTGGTAGAAATTATGGATTAGTATTTACTGCTTATGGTGTTGCAGGAGCTTTGGGCCCTTTCATCGCTGGTGTGCTTGTATACGATGTGGCATTCCCCATTCTTGGGATCCTCGCTTTTCTTGCCGCAGCTCTAGCTGTAGCCACAGAATTTCTGGCACGAAGAAAAGCAGTAGCATAGTAAAAATCGATTACGTCTTTTGGAGACGCAATTTCCTTTCTTTTTTCTCTTTAATGATCAATTTTAACTCCTAAACCTATTTGTATTTTAAAACCATTATTAAACAAAGAATTAAGGTAAAAAATCAGTTAAAAATCAATTACAATTAGAGAAACAAACTTCTTATTTTTTTAATAAAAGCCTTAGAATCAGATTGCTAAGTCATAATTAACTTTGTAATCAAGTCTGATTTTATGTAACGATTAATGAACGAAATTTTGGGCGATAATATGTCTGAGCTGACAGAAACAGAGAAAGAAAAATCAAAAAAATATTATCCTCTTCCTGAGCTGGCAAAGGATGCCAGAATCGCTAATATGGATGCCTACTTCGAAAAATGGAAATATTCAGTAGACCATATGGAAGAGTTCTGGGCTGAAGAAGCAAAAAAGATCGATTGGATCACTCCTTATGATAAAGTTTGGGTTCCCCCAACAGGAGACAAAGATGAGTTTGTAGGCAAATGGTACGTTGGAGGAAAGCTTAATGCCTGTTATAACTGTCTTGATCGGTGGGTTGAGAAGGGATATGCAGACGAGCTAGCTTTAATTTGGATGGGTGAAGACGATACAGTAAAAGAATATAGCTACAAATCTCTCTTGACGGAAGTTAACAAGGCTGCAAATGCGCTGAAATCCTTGGGAATCAAAAAAGGAGATCGTGTCTGTATTTGGTTACCCATGATTGATACCCTCGCGATCGTAATGCTAGCATGTGCTCGTATTGGTGCCATTCATTCCATTGTTTTTGGCGGATTTTCTGCAGAATCAGTAAAAGATCGGATTGATGATTCCGAATGTAAGATCTTAGTTGTTGCAGATGAAGTTCG
>JBHLPG010000387.1:0-3591 GCA_048939725.1 Promethearchaeota archaeon
GTAAGCATTCATAAATTGGTTATACTAGTGAAAAAACCTGACTTAGATATAATTCATGATTCACTCATCAAAACAATTGATGAGGATCCTGATATTCAAATTAAGGCTCTGATTGCATCTCATCTTGCTCAACGCCATTCACCGTTATTGACCAAGAAGTTAATGTCATTATCTAAATCACCAACCCCAGAGGTTCGTGAAATCATTGCAATGAGTTTCGAGGGTCATTTTAACGTACTCGATGAATTATTGGACTGGTTTGAAGCAGAAAGAGATAAAGCAACACTTAAAAAACTTTTTATTAGTCTTTCTTCTACCTTAAACAAAGTTACATCTAATCAAGCTGCTTTTAAAGCCGCTTTTCGATTGGAAAAAATGATTAATGAACAATGTCACCTTCATTATAGTCTAGAGTTAATCGGATTTTGCAATGGTGATATTGCTACAAAAAAATTGATGGAAGCTTCTGTTACATATCGATTCAAAGATGATATCAGAGCTTCCATTCTAAGAGGAATACTCAATCTTGCTCGAAAAACTCGGAATCTTCCAGTTGATTTACTTAATTATGTGATTAATCTTGTTGAGGCCCCTTTCGAGGTGCCAGAGCTTAGGAAGATTGGATTGGATGCGTTAGGTGAAACTCAAAATCCCCAAGTAATTGATTTATTAGAGTTAATTGGGGAAACGGATCACAATCCAGAGCTACGAAAGAAAGCTGTTGAAATTATTGGCGAATGGGAGGTTATTGAATTATCTCCATTGTTAATTGAAAAATTGAAGTATGATGGAATTGCTGCTGTACGAGCATCTGCCGCTAATTCTCTGGGAGCGATTTCGTCATTCGAATCTCTTCCTGAACTAGCTGAAGCGCTGGAATTAGATGTTAGCTTTTTTGTACGAGAAGCTGCAGCTGAAGCATTAGGTAATCTAAAATCTCAACAAGCTCTAGCTGCTCTCCTCAAAGGATTAGAAGACCAGGATTCATATGTCCGATCTGTCTCTGCTTGGTCAATTGAACAGATCCAGCCTATGTCTTCTGAGTTTATTCAACGAATTTGCTCCGCAGCTGGGTCAATTGAACAATCATCCACTATACGAAGGGGAATGGTCGCATTACTTGCTCGAATGAATTCCCAGCCAACAGCAGCAAAGTGTCTGATATCAATATTTAGAAAAGAAAAAACCCCCTTACGTGAATTAGTGATCGAGGCTTTAGAAGAGTTTGTAGAGATCCTAAGAAACGATCAGGAATTTCTACAAGAGGATCTTCCATACATTCAAGAAACTTTGGCAATTTCTCAATCTTTTTCATTGCGCGCCGCAATTTGCTCATTTCTTGGACATTTAGAAGAAGCCTCAGTCTTCCCTTTTTTGTTGGATAGGTTAATTAACGATGAGGATGCCTTTGTACAGAGGCAAGCTGCTTGGGCTATTTCTAAACTTGATCCAATAGATTATTTGAATCAAATTCGCTCACTCCTGCATGATAAAACGCACAACAAACTTGTACCACTCCTTCTAGAGATTTTAACTTCTTGGGCAGATATTGATGATGTACCCCTCGCTTTAAGCTTTTTAAATCCGAATTTTGAGAATGATTGGCGCCAACGAGCAGTTGAATTACTGACTGCAATTATTGATTCACCGGAACTAGTTACTAATCGGCAATATACATATGAGATTATTGAAACTCTAATCTCATTACTTAAAGAAGATAATTCTAATACAGTGAGAAGCACATGTGCACACGCTTTAGGTCATTTTGAAGGACATGATTCCCTAATTACACCAGCTTTAGTTAGAGCAATCAAAACAGATCGTATTTACACTGTTCGAGAATTAGCAGCTGAAGCTCTAGGGTATCGGGGGGGGATATCCGCAGTTCCAGAATTGCTCGAGATTATTCAACATGAGCAAGAAAAAGATCCAAGTATCCGGTATTTTAGCAGCCTTGCTTTACTAAATATTGAAGCTCAAATGGCTATGAAGAAAGAAGAGAAACTTATTACTGAAGAATGATTTCAGTTATCTATTAACACTTAAGTAACAATTTTTGCTCCATTACTTGTTACTAGAACCGTGTGTTCTGCTTGCGCTACAAATCCCCTAGTTTTCTCAACTAAAGGGCTATAACCATGGAAATTATCTTCAGAGAGTTTCTCTCCTAGATTATCAGCAGAGTGATTTTTACTTTTTAGGAAGAGGATAGCTGAACGCAAAGAAAAAGGAAGCCTCTGAAATCTTTTTACAAGGATCTTCCCAGTATCTGTCTTAGGCTTTCCTCTTGCTGAGTAAATCAAAGGAGGAGAAAGTCCTTCTTCAACGTAACCTGCCCCTCCTGATGTACTAAAGGGTTCTATGGCAAGAACCATCCCCTTTTTAAGTTTAGACCTTTTAGCAAAAGGAATAGACTTAACACTTGGAATTGAAAGCCCAGCATGAAGAGTTCCTTTTTTCATTTGATGTCCAGTTAAATTTGCAATTGGTTTAAATCCATAATTTTCGATAGTATCTTGGATTACAGCTCCAATTTCACTGATGCGGAGATGTGGCTTTATAATTTCAATAGCATTATCTAAAGCATCTGCGGCTGATCTTATTAAGCGGGAATGTTTTCCATCAGTTGAGAAAGTCTTCGCAGTATCAGAAAGCATTCCATTAACATTAGCTCCAATGTCTATCTTGATGAGCGCTCTTTTTGGGATAACGCGTTTTTCCATGGGTGATGCTGTATCATGAGCAGCGCATTCATTGATAGAAATATTAGGTGGGAATGCTAGATCAACTCCTTTTGTTGACGTTATTATTTTGACAATTGTATCATAGAGTGATCCAATAGATACCTGGGGTTTCACGTACTTTTCTATTTGATTCATTGCTAGGTGAACTACTTTTCCTGCTCGGAACAAGTCATGAAGTTCCTCACGTGTCAAAGACATAAGATGAGCACCAGTTTCCAAACCTATTTTGCATAGTTCTAACTAATTAACAATAAGTTTAAAGGAATACTGCTTATATTTACGCAGAAATCGGTGAAGCTTGTTCAATATCTTTTTCAGCACTCCTTAACCAACCTGTGAGAAGGAACGTTAAAATTAAGAGATTTAGGAAAAAGGCGATTAACAATAATGGTCTTCCCCCTTCAAGCTGGTAAATTAGTCCCACAAACGGACTAACTAGAACACCTAAGAGAGAAATTGACATTCCTAAAACAGCCATCACTTTACCAGTGTGTTCACGAGGAAGCTTACGTCCAACAGCCCCCCATGCAATTGTTCGCCACACTTCATCATTTCCTGCTTTAATAACAACGGCAATAAATGCTGTACTTGATATTAGGGCCCCTAATCCTTCACTTGGTAGAAAATCATTCCATCTAGGAAATGTAGGAGAATAAAACAAGAGAATTACCGAGAAAGGTAAGAAAAAATAGACAAAAAACATTATTTTTGCTTCATTTTTCGTCCTGTCAAGTAAAAATCCTGCTGAGAGACCTCCAATGACTCCGAGACAGATTGCTCCAATCATTGTGTAATTAATAGTTCCATAATCCATGCCAACAACTTCATTTAAATAAAAATTTTGAGC
>JBHLPG010000085.1:0-14577 GCA_048939725.1 Promethearchaeota archaeon
GAAAAAAAAGATAGCTCATTTCAGAAATTTAAGAAATAGAATCGTACATTCCTCTATCACATTGAGTGAAAAGGAATCTGTAGATTGTTTTGCTTTTTATTCGACTTTTATTGCGAGGCTTGGTCTACGATCAAGCTAAATTTTTAACTTAGGACAGATTTCTACCTTTTAGTTACCGCCTAGTCTGATAGAACATTTGGATAGTTTCTTATTGTCCTCAATATATCCATTTGCTTTAATTATATATCCAGAGAGATGTGATTTATCAAGGTCGAAACGAACACGGGTCTCGTACTGAAATGATTCACCCTCTCCTAAAGTACTAAGATATTTTTCACTGGTTCCCTCAAAGATTTTTACCTCTTGAGGAATTTCTAAGACAATTTTTACATCCTGAAGGTCTGTTTTTCCAACATTCTCAGCAGACATTGTAATCAAATATTCAAAATCTTCCTCTATAGTTTCAAAATTCATTGACAATTTTAAAGCTGGTTCAGCATCTTTGACTATAAGAGGTATTGGTGTAGAGATTACTGGATAATCACCCTCCTCTGATGGAATCGAATAGATCAAAGAGAGAGGACCTAATAGCCATTCACCAGGTAGATTGGGGATAAGAGAGAAAATTATAGAATAATTTTCTCCTGAACTCAATTTCAAGGGGAATTCAGGGGTTGATGAAGTTAATAATCTTCCTTTTGGGCCTGTTTTTAAATTTAGTTTTCTGATAGATAGATTTGCTTGAGCTGTTAGAGTTGCAGATATCTCAAACTTAGTACCCTTTTGGATTTCCTCCGATTTACTGATTGTCCTTAGTTCAATTTCACATAGGGAGCATCTTTGCATAACTTGTTCAGCTTCAGCTAAAATCGGATTAAATTCTTCTGGAAGGTCAACCTGTGGAAGGGATTCCTTTTTTTCAAATGTATCACTTGAATGAATCAATGTCCAAGTTTTTTCGATAGCTGCTTTATATTTATCTTCTAGTTCTATGTTCAATTTGTTATATAATGCATTTACCTGATCGAATTCTTTTTCGGAAAGAAAAATCAAGAATTTCATGAAAATAAATTTACTAGTAAGAATTGAGGGTTTTTCAAGATGTTTTATCAGCTGAATAGCTTTATCAATATCATTTAAGACTTCTTTAGGTCGCTGGCCAGAAGATAACTTTATAAGAAGGGTGCGATGGTAGAGTTCAAGTGATTTTTCGAACATGTCAGCATATTCGGCAGCTATCGCAGCATTCTCTAAAGAAATAATTTGCATGTCGATAGTATCGAATCTTTTGTAGGTTTTCTCAAATAATTTAGAAGCTAAAGAATAATTTCCTTGATCAAATAGCATACGTGCCTTTGAAAAATCATTTTGAGGATCAATACCGAATATTCGTCGTAAAATGAACATACTTAAACCCAATTTACCAATAAATCGATATCTCAAAAGATCCATAATAATTTTTGTAGGTTTGGCGAAAAAAATATCTTAAACGAAAGCTGAAATATTACTATTTGGTGTTCATTTCATACTTTCTTGAAAGACAATGTTTCTTAATCCGCCCTTAAGAACATGTAAAATAGTGATGTTTGTGATTTTGTTTTAAGAACATCTCAATGCGGACGAATTAAGTTTATTAATTCCCGTTCCCGTTGTTTTAATATTTTAATAATTTCTTTCTTAAGATTTTCGGGATCACCTGATTCAGCTTTTCCTATTTCATAAACTCTACGTGAAAGTTCCGCATCACCCAAAACATAATTAATCCATAAAGCGAGGTCAGAACGAACTACTGGCCCGTCAAGTGGCTTTGATTCAAAAAGACCTTGAGTTGTTTCACGAAAGATATGAAATTGCGCAATTGTTGCTGGAATTTCGGGCAGTGTAGAAATCAATTCTGATAAATTTGAAATTGTTGCTATTACTTTACCATTACTGCCAAAGAATCGGAAAACAAGTTCGGGGCTACATTTTTTGAACGCATCTTTTACAAAACTAGCCGCTGAATCAGTTCCAACCACTTTAACACCTATGTGTCTTGGGAAAATTATGCTTCATAAAGGTTTCCATTTTCTTTTGCCTTCAAACGATTAATAGAGGGTTCTATGTTCGTATTTTCTGCTTTTAGGTCTTAATAGAGAAAATAAATTTCAGAAATCAACATTACTAAATATGCTATATCAATATTACATTGAGATGGCATTATTCAGGTGAAATATAACAATTTTTTTCGCAACAAGTAATTAGATGGAAATAAAGGAATTTCAAACCGAATAATTTCGAGTGTCTTTCTTAAGTTAGCTTTGTCCTAAGGATGTAAGACCTTTAGGATTTCTTTTTTCTTCTGCTGTAGTATTTTATGTGCACTAGAAAATGAGGACGATGTGGCTGAAATAGCACAAAGTGGATATTCTGGATGTGAGATAATCCCAGGCAGATTTCTTTGAGTACAAAGACCTTCAGATAAAGGTGGAACTCTAATAGAACGATAGGAATATATAGGGATTTTGAATGCAGAGACTGAAGTATTCAATTGAGGAGTATGACTACTTTTTTCATTCAAAAGAAATGGAACAAGACTACTCGAAGCTTTCTTCTCCCAGAAGGCCAAATTTTCATCTGGTAAAACATTACAAGAAACAGGGAAAATCTGACCTTTAAAGAGACCAAAATAGATCGTACCCATACCAATAATTCCTAATTTAATGATAAGACGAGAAAGATAAGATATTATCCTCTCATAAGTAAATCCTGGGTTAGAAAAAGGAATTATTCCATTTTTCTCTAAATCATTAGGAAAAAAAGCGTGTTCATGAGGAGTAGAGAGTGTTTGTAACCCAAAAAATTGGACGTTGTCAGAGCTACTTAAAAAAAATGCACAATGAATTTGAGAGATTGGAAGGGAAAAACCAGAGAGATTTGACGAATCCAGAGAGGTCATCGATTCTTCAGAAGGTATGAAGGCTAATCCATTCTGTGAAACGAAAATTGCGGGATATTTCGTTGTTTTGGATAAATCAGATGTTAATAGAGATGAAGGTATTAATTCAGAAACATTTGATGAAATATTCGTTAAGAACACATAAGCAGATGTTGCTTGCTCTAGTAATTTATAACTAGGAGCAGTAATTTTAATTATTTGTGACAATTTATCAATGTACTTTGGTTTCGTTTGAAGTGGAGAAAGAGGAATAAGCAAATCGAATTCTAGATCCTCCAACAGTGCTAAAGTTAACTCTAAAAGAAGATTAACAATAGATCGATGTTTAGGTCGTTTTATACGCATATCAGGAGACTGTTTTTCGATTGAGAATTTCCAATCGGCGTATAAACGAGTTTCTTGGTTTCCTAATATGTCAACTGCTCCTATGGATACTTTGGGATTCTTTTCTTTAATTAATTGAACGATAGGTCCAACTTCTCTCCCAACAACCAATATACGATTTGAAGAAGGCGATATCGTCACTGAAATAACCTTTTTAATATTGGAAACCGTGATGATATTCCAGAGGATACTTAAATAGGGGTGTTTTGCTATATAGGTGTTCTGAGTGATTGAATCCAGAGATACTTATTAAAGACAATTCTTTTTGATCGCATTTTACCAACTTGAGGCCTCTCCTTTCTTCGAAAGGATAATTTCTTAGGTGGCTATAAGGAAGTTTCTGGTTTTTATCCTGATCACTAATAACTCCTCTGAAACTTATCTCTTCAGAAAGTGATGTTGCTTGACCGAACAGATGAGAGTTATTCGTACTGAACAGATTTGGATCAAACCTCAAAATATCCTTTCTTGGCTCTGCCATCTATCGAAGAACCTCTACAATGAAGGAAATTATCAAATCCGTCAGGAGCTGTTTGAACACAACAAATGGATTCGTTATAATTCCCTTTATTTTCTAGTTAAATCTTCTAGCAATTATCAACAACTTCCAGCTCCAACTGCTCAACAAGTGTTAAAAATCCTTGATAGAAGTTGGAAAGCCTTTTTCAGTACTATCAAAGAGTGGAAGAAAGATAAATCAAAATTTCAAGGGAGACCAAAACCTCCTGGATACAAACCGAAGAATGGAGAATTTGTATTGGTCTTTACTAATCAATAAGTTCGAATAAAGGATAGGATCCTTCAATTTCCTAAGAAAATTGGATTAGAAATAAAGACAAGGCTTCCTGAGAACACTGATATTAGAGAAGTACGAATTATTCCGAAGGGGGTGGGATATGTGGTAGAAATCGTCTATCAGAAAAAAATACATCCTAAACCTTTGAATAAAGATCGTATCATTGCTATTGATTTGGGGGTTCACAATCTCATAACTACTGTAAGTAATAATGGCTTGAAACCATTTGTTATTAAAGGTGGGGTTGTAAAATCCATTAATCAATACTATAACAAAAAGAGAGCTAGATTTCAATCAATCTATGACCTTCAGGGGATACGAACAGGGAAAACCCTGCAAAAATTAACCAATAAACGCAATAAGAAGATTAATGACTATTTCCACAAGACTAGTAGAAAAATCATTGAGTATTGTGTAGTTAATGACATTGGAACGGTTGTGATCGGTTACAATTCCGATTGGAAACAAAAATGCAAGATTGGTAAAAGAAATACTCAGAATTTTGTCACCATTCCATATTACAAACTAATTCTACAATTGGAGTACAAAGCAGAAGAACAGGGAATAATGGTTATTAAACAGGAGGAAAGTTATTCCAGCAAGTGTTCTTTTTTGGATAATGAACCAATTGAACACCATAGCCAATATCTAGGCCAAAGAATGACTAGAGGGCTATTCAAATCCCAAAAAGGCACTATTATTAATGCCGATGTGAATGGGGCTTATAATATTATGAGAAAAGCATTCCTGAACGCTATCAACGCTGACAGGATAGAGGATGTTGGGTTACATCCCACACGATGGAGACCAGTTACGGTAACGAGCTAGTTGATGACATCGCGTAAATAGAATTGAAAACATATTATCAATTTTGATAACCTTAAAGACAAATGTTGAAAAGTGTGATTGATATAGGTTCCTAAATAAAATAAAAAGAGCCAATCCAAATGTTTGAAACCAGAAGTTCCTCACCTGATCGTAAACGGTTCTTATATCTCAGAGTAATCATTGATTATTTAAAAACAAATAGCCATCGTATTGCCCATCATGCGTTATCGCGGACAACTACCCCTTTAGCCTCACGGAATGATGTAAAACCACTTCTTCCCTTGATCAATGGGGAGACCGCCGATATCTTCACCATAGATCCTAATAGCAAAAAAACTTTTGTGAAATCTTTTGAAGCAGAAGATTTAATTGCTCATTTTCCTGGAGACATTGCCCTTAACGATAGTTTAGCGCAAATTAATGCGGAAAATCTAGAAGATATCCACTTTATATTTGTCACGAATGGAATTTTGACGCCAGAATTACTACAAATAGATTATATCAGTCAATATCCCTACCTAAGTGAGATAACTTTTTTAGAAACGAGATTTGATTCTGAAAGCATTCATAAAATAAGTAACCCAAGTATCTATCTTCGTAAAGTCGTAGGCCAAGTACGACAAGTTGAAACTAACTTTATGGAGTCTCCTGATGAGGACTGTGAATGTGGAGGAAAATATTGGTTAGGATCTTATAGTATCAACTATTGGGGAAAAACTCACAGCTTATCCTATTCTGTTTGTGCGAATTGTGGAATTCAGCGTGAAAGTGCTGATAATGCAAGCTCTATTATGAATTTCTTAATAGGTCTTGCTGCAGAATAGAATTTTTTAAACCTTGGAAGAAAAATTTAACTTTTTCCTTAAGATATTAAGTTTTCTTAAACTAATAACTACAATTGAGAAGATTCAAATACTTGAAAAACGTTTCACCTTTTTTGTCGTATTACCCATGAGTAAAGTTCCCCAAAAAAACCGATTTAGAATGAAAGAAGCCGACAAAAAAGGTTTTGCTGGATTACTTCTACACACCCATGACACCTGTTCATCAAAAAACTAACCATAGCTAAAAATTGTAGGAATCAAATAAAACATGGAGAAAATCATCGGGTTGAGAAAAGGTGGAAAGAAAAGGAGGTTTGCGGTAACCATAAAAAAGTTAAGCGAACTGAAGCCTTTTCTTTCTTGTATAACATTATTACATACAAGATTATAAGTTTTCCCGTATAAATGATTTATTTTTTTACGAAAATAGAGCCCTTCCTACTGTTTTTTACTTAGGTAGCTGGATGTTAAAACATGATGCAATGACTTGTGGGAATGTCAAAGTGATATCACAGGTGGAACTTTCAGGTCATGGATGAGAAAATTTTTAGTGATAATGGAGGCATAAGCTGGCGAGTTAATTAGAATCAATTTTCAAGTATGATAGTTGCTAGAGACATAGTGTAGTTTGACAATAACTAAATTCTTACATGTCAGGTCTTTAGAAATACGCATTGATGTAACTTAGAATACTCTTAAATGTCTTTTATTGATGAGTAAAACCTCATTATCATCTAACTTTTGCATTGGAGACTTCCTCTAGCTGGAATTTATCAATAAAAGAATTCCTCTTTCAATTTGTTAATTGGATCGCTAATTGCTGACAGGTACACTTATTCAATTAGAAATACTGGAAAAGCAATGTGATTGTTGCATGAACTATTGTTTAAAAAAGAATTATTCTGGCAAAAGACGCCTTTTCCAGTCTTCAACAGCTTTTCCAATTTCTTCTTTGATCTTTAAGAGAGTTTCTGAATCAATTGTTTTGTTTTGGGCGAGTTTTTCCAATTTAAGAGCAAATCGATTCATTTCATAAGAAATAGTGCCTGAATTAACCAATGTAAAAAGATCATCTTTTGCAGCTTGAGTTATACTGATTAAATCATAAGCAGACTCCGCTTGATTCACTTTGTGTGAGAATGAATCAAAAAAAGTCAAAATTTTACGCTGATTAGGGGCCTGAAGTCTTTCACGTTCTTTTATTTCAATCGCAACCCCCTCAATGGCGTTGGAAATGATTGGTTGAAGCCGCCGCATCTCGTGGATAATTGTAGTCTCAAGATTTTCATCAACAATGGCAGTAAGCACTACCTTTGGATTGGAATCGATTACAGTAGAGAGAAGAAGTCCTCCACTTGTTCGAACTGACATATTCATGAAATTACCCTCTAATTCTCGTGCAATAGTGTCTCCTGTTGAAATCACAAGACTACTGAGAGCGCTAAGAGCTATCTCAACGTCTTCTGTGTCTATTTTCGATCGGGTTACAATAGGTAACCCTGAAATGTCTGACAAAACACAGATCTTAGCTCCAAGCTCTACAATGGAGTCGATAAGTACAGATAACGATTCTACATCAGTACTCACAGAGAAAACCTTCTTCAAGTGATGGTATGAATTAATCCTCCTACTTACTTAAAAATTAAAAAAGGCTTGCAAAAGGAATCAAAATTTGTTCAAACAATGAAATTTGTTGGATTTCAATCATTTAAAATCCGACGATATTAACTGAAACGGAAAAATGAAAGAATTTAAGTACGTGTTAATGAAACAATATATTTAGCACCACATCGCTAATTTTTAAGGTTTTTTCTTCCATATCAAATCTAGAAAGGAGTCTGTCTACATTCAAAGAGGGTACGCTCATGGAACTCTCCCCAAATGTAAAAAATATAAAATATGCTATTAGAGACATTGTAATTTTAGCTAAGAAGGTAGAACAACAGGGAAAAAAACTCTATTACTTCAATATCGGTGATCCTGATAAATTCGACTTTGATACTCCCGATTTTTTGAAACAAGCATTAGTAGATGCGATAACAAAAGACAATGCCAACTATTATAGTGATTCAGCGGGGGATCTCGGTTTACGCAAAGAAATAGTAAAAAGACAAAAAAGGCTTTGGGGAACGGATATTGATCCTAACAGGATTTTGGTAACATCAGGAGTTTCAGAAGCGATATCATTTATTTCTGCAAGCATTAAAACTGGAATGGAAATCTTAATTCCGTCTCCTGCTTATCCTCCATATTTATCATATTTTAATTATCATGGTATTACACCAGTGGAGTATAACACTCTGGAAAGTGAAGGTTGGCAACCTGATATTGAGGATTTAAGGGGAAAGATCACTTCTAAAACCCAAGCAATCTTAATAATCAATCCAAACAATCCAACAGGAGCGGTCTATTCACAAAGCATTGTAAAGAAGATAGCAGACCTTGCTGGGGAATATAACCTGTTATTAATCTCTGATGAAATCTATGATCTATTGACATATGAAAAAGGTTTTTTTCATTCAACAGCTTCAATAACAGATATCCCTGTTTTAGAACTAAATGGTATTTCTAAGACTTTACTCTCTCCTGGATGGCGACTAGGATGGGCAATATTAAGAGATGAAAATGATGTGTACTCAGAATTTTGGGAAGCCTTAGCTAAACAATCACGGATTCGACTGTGCGCAAATAGTCCAATACAAGTAGCTGTAAGTAAAATCCTGAATAAAGAAATGGATTTCTTAGCTAATGTCATAGAAAAATTGAAAGAAAGGGCGAACTACTTTTCCAAAAGAATAAATGAAATCAGTGGATTATCAGTTGTTAAACCAAAAGGCGCTTTTTACGCATTTCCTAGGATTGATTTGGAAATAGATGACCAAAGCTTTGTATTGGATCTTCTTCAAGAAACAGGTGTACTTTTTGTATTTGGAAGTGGTTTTGGAAAGCTTGGAAAAGGCCATTTTCGATCTGTTGTACTTCCTCAAGTTTCAATTATGAGGGAGGCCATGAACCATCTTGAATCATTTATGAAAACAAAAATAAGTTGATGAATTAAGAATAGAATCTAATTAACAATCCAACAAGAGAAGCTTGCTTTTAGAAACTGTTGAGGTAATATTTACTCTGTTGAATGTCAATTTTCCTCTTATTGTCGATTAGTACTATCTCTTGAGAGATTGGAGATATTGTTGAGCCTTGGAGAATTATTTATATTATAGGTCTATAAATATTCAAGATAGTTATCTACGAATTTTTTAAGTTATTTACATGAATGTTTAACCTAATTACCTTGGATAGAGGCCATCATGACAAGAATCGATGAAATAAAAACAATTGAGATTTACCCTATTATTGATGTCGAAAGTCATCTCAATGTGAAAGGATTGAAAGATGAAGATGGTCGGAATAGAACAGGATTTTTCATTACTGGTATGCGATTTATCAATATTGAACAACCTGAACCTCGACGTATTCGTGCTCGAATTTCATGGAATGTAGAAAACCAAGCAATTGAAGTAGAAGAAAACGTTTCTAGTATGATGAAACGAGGGATAGCGCTCTCTGTTTTCTTCCTCCAAATAAAAAAGGGAGGAAACGGTTTTGAATTTCAAGAACCAGTCATTGTAAGGGGAAATCCAGAGATAACAGAACAAATTTTTGAAGGAGCGTCAATCCGATGCGCTTGGACAAACAATCCGCTAATGATGGAGCTTTCTTCAGTAGAAGGCCGTTTCTTATCCTCAAACCTGCGAACAAAACAACAAATTGTTGAGGTTCGAATTGGCTAAATGGCGAATCAATTCTCAAAATCAGAGTTATTACTCATAAATAATTCTCTTATAATATTCAATATGCATAAGTTAATTAAATTTAATAATACAGATATACAGAAGGTGTGATTCCTGTGCCTCTTGACGATGAGGAACTTAGAAGAATTATGAAGATACCTGATGACCAAGAATTACCCCCTGATGCCTTGTGTGATGTTATGATTCGTGCGTTAGAATCACATCAATTACTTATTCGTGCATCAGCGGTCAATCAGTTAGTTATCGTTGGAAAAAGCCATCCCCAAATGGCTATACCAAAAATACTTTCAGCTTTAGATCCATCCATTGATTATTGGACTGTCAGATTCGGAGCTGTAGAAGCTCTAGGCGAAATAGCAAATAAATCAGCTCTACCTCCTTTGATTAAGTATTTGGAAACAGATGAGGATCCAGACTTCCGTGCTATGGTTGCTAAACAGTTAGGGGAAATGGGAGATGTGGCCAAGGAGGCAGGCTCGGGACTTATTAATGCGTTATCTGATATGGAAAGCTCTGATATACGAGAAAATGCTGCCCTTGCGTTAGGACAGATTAAAATACATCATGCAGTAGAACCATTGATAACAGCTCTCAAAAAGGAAAAGGAAGCATACGCCCGTCGTCAAATGTGCTGGAGCCTAGGTGAGTTAGGCAATTCTCAAGCAATTGAGGTCTTAATTAAGACTCTAAAAGATAAAGACAAAGAAACTCGTGGAAATGCTGCAGAAGCCTTAGGAAAAATAAAGGATAATACTTCAGTTCTTCCTTTATTAGCAGCAGCTAAAGATAGGGATGTGGATGTTCAAGCAAAGGTGATCTGGGCTTTGAAGCAATTACCACCTGAAATGATTGTTTCCGAAGTTGAGAATGCTGCACAGGGTGACAATTTAGTTGCAATTCAATATTATGATGATTATTTATTCAACGTAGACAATGATGAAATAGCTAAAATTTGTAAGGAATTAAAAAATCCAATTGTTACAGAATATCAGGTTGAATTGGGAAAGATTAAGACCGAGCTGGAACGTTGTAAAGTTTTTGTGTCTCAAACTTTTGCTAAGCTTGCCAATTTAACCTCTGAAGAATTAGATAACCTCCTTCAAAGAGATATTCCTGCTATCGAATCCAGAATTGGGGGAATTTCACTTTATAAGTACAGAAAATATAAATGGATTGAGAATGATCTCTTTTTCGATCTAGACGAAGCAAACAGCTTATATAAGGAATCAGGGACTATGGTATCTGAGCTTCGCGATAATGTTCAAGCTTTACAAAAAAAGAAAGAACAAGAAAACGAAATTTCTCAAACTGAAGTCATCTAGGCTTTGGATATTAGATTCAATTATTGATAAAGTCTTTCTAAGGTAATTAAAAATACACATAACAAAGAGAAGAATTTTAGAATACATAAGAGAGTTTTGATTTTAAAAATCTTCCTTAATCCATTCGAATTATTTTTACACGTTTTCCTATCCATGATGGGGGTAAATATACCCTTCCGCTATTCCCACTCTTTTTTACCTCTTTTTCTAACATTTCTTCGCCATATACTTCGAATTTACTTTGACGGATGAGTTCACTCACTATTATCCTGCTCCTATGATCCAATTTTTAGTTCCAAAGTCAAGTAAGTGGAGAGATTGAATCCGACAGAGCTAAAGAATTCAACTAAGTCGCCCCAATTCCACGCGCAGACGGTACGAATCGTTTTTATTCCTTTTTGATTAAAATAACTAAGTGCTTGTTTCACCAAAGCTGTTCCTATCCCTTTATCCTGATATTTTGGATCAACACCAAGTAAAATTATCCAAGCACTTAAATCATCGGTTCCATAAATGTATACGACAGTTTCAGCGATTAAATATCCAATAAGCAACCCATCAGAAGTAACAGCACCGATACTCTCATCCCCATGTTTCTCAATTTGTTCCTTCAATTGGATCCCAAATAATTCTGACCTTTTCCTTCGAAGAATTTTTTCGTCAATTTCTATAATAGTATCGATGTCATCCACTTTGAGAGGTCTAAATCTTAAATCAGTGTTCAGTTCTTTAGTCGGAGCCATATTTGTCCACTCTTATTATGATACGTCGGGTTTAAGACACAAAATAAATACTTTGTCACTTTCTGAACGTTTCAATATTTCCAGCATTATATTAAATATCACTTGAATTTATTATTTATAAACGCGAGGACATGAACTTCACCGACATGTTTGTTTATTCTGACGACGTATGACTTCAACTGCTAATAAGATAGTAATGTTCAATAGACTAAGAACAACAAAATTTGTTTGAAAATTAATGATTGAAAAATTTGAAATCCAGCCCTCAGAGGTCAAAAGTTGAACAAGTATTGATTCTAGAGTAAATCCTACAGCCTCAATAGTATTTGTATCAATATAAGTCATATTATCAAAAGTTGTATGCCAAGGTTTGAATCGAACTCCAAATTCATCTATAATATCAATAGCAGGAATATTATTTTCTAAGAAAGGAATATGATCATCCTTTATGCTTCTTCCCGTTTGATTTACAAAATATTTACTAAATCCTAGTTCATTGGCTTCGTTCCAAATTTTCGTTACGAGCTCTCCTGCATATCTATCAGAATTCTTCTCTCTTTTAAATGTGGCATTAATTCCTGCAACCATATCAAACAGGATTGCAAATGCTAGATTTTGGTTCTTAGCTTCCTGTGACTCAACAAAGAACCTGGAACCTAGTAACCAATCCCACCCCATAATACCCCCTTGATCCTCTCCATCGAAGAATACCAACTTGAAGTTTGAATAATTATAAATCTCAAGCAACACCTTCCCAAGTTCTAAAGCTACTGCTACTCCTGAGGCGCCATCATTAGCTCCAAGGACTGGGTCTTTCCTTTTTGTAAGATCTGGATCTTCATTAGCCCATAAGCGTGTATCATAATGAGCCATTAAAAGAAAAAATGGTTGTGTTGAATTAATAGACTTTGGTGAGCAAATTATGTTTACTAAGCAAATATCTTCATCATTCCATTTCTTGGAGAAATTTTGGTATTTGATTATCCATTTACCAGTAGGAAGAAATTCCGAAGCAACGAGATGTCTTGTTTTATCTATTCCACTCGAACCAGGATATCGTGGTCCTAAATCAACTTGTTTTTGGATAAAATCATAAGCCAGAGTAGCATTAAACTTAAAAGTATTGATATATGAGTCAGAAATTAATAAAGAAGAACTAGAACAGATATTAGATTGTACGATAAGAAGAGAACAGGTAATTATGAATAAGATGATCCAACTATTTATCTGTTTCATGGTTTTTTGCAGCTTCCCACTCTGCTACAATATCACGTGCTTCATTTGCATATTTAAGGGCTTTCTTGTTCAATGATTCCATATTTAAGTCTTTTGAGGATTCAGCGGTTTTAATTTGTTTTATACTATCATCTACAATCTCAGTATATTCATCCATGTTTTCATTTTCTGCTGCTTCTCGTGCTATTTTTAAAGCATCAAGGGCTTCTTGAAATTTTTGGTCTTTTGCTGATAATAAACCTTTAGCGATTAATCCTGATATCATGGCTTCAATTCTTTCGGATGCAAGAGATCTCTTAAGAATCTCGTCAATGTCATTCACATCTAAATTAATAGTTTTCCCTCGTTGTCTTATTTCGATGTCATTAGTTTCCAAGAGGTTTGCTGTCTTTGTTGCCTCTCTTATGAATTGTCTCGTCTGGTCCAGCGCCTGTGTAATTTCTTGAGAAGAAGATTGGATTATAGCACCAAATTCACGCACAATTTTTTGCCCTTCTTCGCTAATTTTTTCAAATAAAGATCCTACAACCCCTGAAATTGATCCTTTTTCGATCATTTCCTTATATTTGAGGATCTCTTGTAAAAGGTAATCAGGTGATAAATCAATTGCTTCAAAGTACACAGAAACAGGTACATTGTTTCTCGAAAAATGTGCTACCACTAATTCCCTTCTTTTGAACCATTCACGGGATATAACTAATTCTGCAGTCACTAATTCATTTATAGGGTAAGATCTTTCTAGGTTAGGATCTCGATTCTCAGGAAGAAAAATTAGCATATTCTTCTGGAAAGTCAATAATCCTTTGACATTTTTGATATCAGTGGATGGATCCTCGTGTTTGAGAATCACACGGAATTTTATGATGTCCTTTTCGTCCAATAATAGATCTCCAGATTATGTGTTATTCCTTCGAATAAATTCGATTATTATTCGGTTGTCGATGAATCAAGAGAATGAATTTAAATTATTTCTCTACTAAGGTACCTAAAAAAAACCGAAAATCGTATCCTTCAAAGAAACTCATTTCTTAAAGATTAAAAGTTACTTAGGAGGCATGTAATATATAGATTGTTACCTTTATATGAAGGCGAAGCGTGAAGGTATGAGCCCTAAAGAGAAATCTAACCCTGATTTTGATGAGATTTCATGTGGCGGGGTACCAGTATACTTCAAAAGGAATATTGATAAACAGATAAAGCCCCTGTATCTATTGGTTCAACACCGTGGTCCATTACGATATTGGGCATTTCCTAAGGGTCGTCAGTCTCAAGGTGAATCTTATGAACAAACTGCTATTCGTGAGATACGTGAGGAAACTGGACAGACAAACTTTAGGATAATGAAGAGGCTGATAAGTGATTCAATATACTTTCCCAAACGAGGTCCTAGAACTATTGTAAAGAAAGTCGTCTTTTTCTTAGTTAGATTCTTTTCTAAAGAAATTAAACTCTCCACAGAGCACATCAATTGGCGATGGGCTACTTTTGAGGAAGCACTCTCATTATTGACCTTTGATGATTATCAGCGGGTATTAAAAGAATCTCACGAATTGTTAATGACCGAAATTGAAATCGTGGGGAATTAATTAATTCATCTGTATTACAGAAAATAAAAAAAAGAGAAAAGAGGGATTTTTCTAAACTCTGCTTGAAACAAATTGAGCAGATTCTTTCTTCTTTTTCTCAGATTGAAT
>JBHLPG010000388.1:0-3568 GCA_048939725.1 Promethearchaeota archaeon
CTGAAGAAGTTCTTGAGTCTATTTCAAAGATAAAAAACTCTATGATTGAAGAAAAGCTGAAAGAGCAATTAGGTATAAAGAAGTTCATTGGGGACTTACATGGGAAAGAATTACTAAGGAAATACTATTTAAATCCGACTTGTACTATTTGTGGAATTTGGTCAGGGTGGCAAGGAGAAGGGGGCAAAACTGTACTCCCTGCTGAGGCGCATGCTAAGTTAGACTTCAGACTCGTACCAAACCAGACTCCAGAAGACGTTATTCAAATGCTACGAGATCATTTCAATAAGAATAACTTTAACGTTGAGATTGAATGGTTTGAAGGGTATCGGCCAGCTTTTACACCGTTATCGGTTCCTTTTGTTGGATTACTCACGGAAACGATGAATGAAGTTTATGGACATTCCCCAATTATTCACCCCTGGAGTCCTGCTTCTGGTCCATTATATCTATTTGCTGATCATATCCCAGTCCTCTCAATAGGGGTAGCTCATGCAGGAAGTCGTGGGCACGCGCCTAATGAGAATATTAAAATTGATGATTTCAAGCAAGGGCAGGTTTGCCTTGCTAAACTAATGGAAAAAATGACCGAAACTTAACACTGAAGTGAATGGGGAAAACCATGCTTAATAAAATGCTACATGCTGCAGATGGAATTCTCGTAGGCGAAAATGGGAGGATAGTACTTATTCTACGTAAAGGTGTCACCTATTATAACTTTTGGGCGTTACCTGGGGGAACAGTAGATGAAGGTGAAACTATTGAAGAAGCTCTTATTCGGGAAATGAAGGAAGAAACAGGGGTAGATGTTGAACCTAAAGAAATTCTAGGGATCTTTTCTGACCCAGACCGAGATCCAAGAGGGCGCGTGATATCGACGGTGTTTATATGCAATTATAAGGGAAATTTAGAAGCAGGATCAGATGCAGGGAGTATTATCTCATGCACGGTAGAAGAAGCTCTTAAAAAGAATCTCGCCTTTGATCACAATTATATTCTACAATGTTATCAACAATGGCTCAAACAGAAAGGCACGTATTGGTCTAAGAAGATTACTAGCTTATAAAATCAGGGAGGAGCATTACTCTGTGAGAGGAGCTTACTAAACCTTATTACAGTAATAGTTTACCATTGCTTTCATTGCTCGAGCAGCCATTGATGGCCATTTAAAGACCGCAATACCGTGATTCTGGAGATACTCTACTGCTTCATCAGCAGTATCCAAACAACTGATTAGCACTGGAATCTTATTTTCATGAATCCATCTGACGAAATCCTTCAAATTTTCTCTCAACATGTTTTCAAAAAATGTTGCTGGGAGCATTTCCATGAATTCATTGTTTCCAAATTCAAACATTCGCTCCATCATGTTTCCCCCAAAGACACCATATATCAAAAGAACATCCACCTCCCCTGATTGCCAGATAAGACGTGGAACCTCCCTGTAAAACAGATCCATATTCATGTCAAAAGTTAGATCGATAGGATTATTTACTGAAGCAGTTGATAGAACAACGTCTCGAATTTTTCTTTGGAGATCAGTGGAGAACGAAGGAACAGGCAGACCATTTCTTTCGCAACTATCCGCGAAGGCCACCGCAGGTCCTCCAGAATTAGTAATAAGTCCAACCCGATCACCTTTCGGAGGATAGGTAAGGGAAAACGCGTGAAGATATTCGTATAATTCTTCCATTGTTGATGTTTCGATAGCTCCTGCTTGTTTGAAGACAGTTTCATAAACTGAGGCCTTTCCGCCTAATGAAGCAGTGTGAGACATCCCTGCTCTTGATCCTGCTTTTGTTCCTCCAACATAATGTACAACAACTGGTTTCTTGTGCGCTAATTCACGAAGAGCCTGTATAAATCGACGTCCTTCACGCTTCACTCCTTCGATGTAAACGCCTACTACTTTGGTGTCTGAGTCATCCCGGAAAAATTCCATACAGTCTGTGACGTTAATATTTGCCTCATTTCCAACAGACACCGCTTTTCCGAGGCGTATCCCTCTTCTTTCCATCCAAATTAAAATTTGCGAAATCCATGATCCTGATTGACTTATCAAAGAAATATTTCCTTGCTGGCCCTCAGGGAGCTCAAAAGGAAACCATGTGCAATTAAAAATACCCTCTGAACAATGAAGATTGATGATCCCTATACAATTAGGCCCAATGAATCGCATTCCAAATTTTTTAGCAATCCTATTTAATTCGGTTTGATTTTCCGAATCACCGACTTCACTGAACCCCGCAGATACTATGATCACGTGACGAATTCCACATTGACCTGCTTTCTCTAAATAATCAATAACAAGTCGGGTTGGCAGGACGATAACAAGAATGTCAGGAACTTCAGGTAGATCTTCTAGTGTTTTAAACACGGGATATCCTAGGATCGATGTCTCAGTTGGATGAACTGGATAAACCTTCCCTTTAAAACGAGTGCGTAAAACATATAGTTGTCCCGTACCCATGGTTGTAAAATTATTACTTGCCCCAAGAAAAGCAACTGATTTGGGATTCATCAGTTTCTCTAAGAAGTGTGGCATATTATCGTCTTATTCGAATTCTATTGCTTTTCTTAAAAATGTTAGGGATTTCAAGAATATTTAACTACAATAAGGCTCTAATACAGTTAATATTTTTTTAAGAAGCTAAGAAACAGAGACATCATGAATTATCGAACTTCTTTTTCTTCTATTTTTGAAATACTGAAACAGAACTATTCCATGCAAACCTCTTTCATAAGCTATATAAATTCTATAAACAAAGGTTAAGCAGACAAAACTGAACAAAATTTTGGTGATTAATTATGAGTCTAAATGAATGTCCAAACTGTGGTGAATTGGCAAAACCAAATGAATTCTTTTGTCAATCCTGTGGTACCGCATTGACTCGGCCAGACAGACCTCGAACCAAAGAAATTCGAGGCTATATCCAAATTATCGGTGTAGTTGAGATTGTTTTTGGGATAGTTGGGTTACTTGGAGCAGCTTTTCTCGGTTTTTTTGCGGTTTTTATACCTGCTTTAATGTCCGAGGGGATTATTGACCCGACTGACAGTGCTTTAACATCTGAGACAATAGCTACTTTTCTTGCAGTATTTATTGGCTTTATCGCAATTGTATTCGTAATTTTCTCTCTCGCAGCTGTTTTGAGCGGTATCAAACTGATGCAATACCGAAATTCTGGTCGAATAGGAACCATGATTATTGCAGCTTTTTCTCTATTTCTTATCCCAGTCGGAACCATTTTTGGGGTAGCTGCGCTATATATCCTAACCAAACCTGAAGTTGAACCCTTATTTATTTAGGGGTCACCCCCCCTTTTATATTGACCACGATTCTCTTATTTTTTTTTAGCTTTTTTGCTCTTCTTGTACGAGAGCTTTAGCCTCAAGAATATATTCTCGACTGGCTTTTTGCATGTAATCAAGGAGTCTGGTTTTTTGAATGACTTCAGGTTGAGAAGAATATTGTTCTAGCGTATCATATAACTTTTGAGCTCGCAAAATTTGAGCCTCGGAGATTAACATTGCTTCTGGGAAGAGAACACCAACTAAAAATATCGCA
>JBHLPG010000389.1:0-3566 GCA_048939725.1 Promethearchaeota archaeon
GCTCTTCCGATCTCCGCGTTCAGGTTCTTCGAACTCTGAGTTAACAAGGTCTAGAACATCTTGGACTGCGATCTTTTCACTAGAGTATGACAATCTCAAATCGTTGAAATCTGCATCAAGGATAAGAACCTTGTCTTTACCTTCAGTGTTGTTCCAAGTAGGCCAATGTGGTAAGTTACTATTATTAGGATTCCCAGTTCTCGCCAAATTTGCAAGATAATTCATGCACAAGGCTTTCAATTTTTCACGACCGATCCTGTTATCCTCTGTGTGAGTCTTTCCTATCAAAATGGCAAAATCTGATCCACTTGTTCCCAGGAAGAAGGGTATCTCAGCGCCATGGTGAGCTCCTAGCTCCTGTCCTTTGTTTTTTGGTAGAACACTGATCCCTTTATCATCAGGGCTTCCCCAATCAAACCTGTATACATAGACAGGCACGTCACTATTTGAGGCCATTTCGCTAGCTGGTTGATTAACACCGTTTGCACGCCATAACAGGGAATGATAATACCAAACCCTGGAGCTCAGAGTAAGATCTTTGATGAAATGACTAAAGAGGTTCATTTCATCTTTGGTGCAGCCAATTATTATTGGCACCTTGTTTGCCCATTCCCCAGATGAAAAAACCTTATACCCCTCTGTAGGTATAACTGTCCCATCAGCAATAATAGAACGCCATTGTGCCATTCCCAAAACAATCGTGGGAATATTCTTTGTAATAGTAAAGGCTGATTTCGAATGTAGATATGTATTAATCTCATTACCTTGCATTTCGCTGATGTGCTTTACCGCCTCCTCTTCATTCGCAGCTTTTCGATCTTTGATAAGCAAGGCAGCCAGAAGTCGTTCACTCTGAGCTTTGGCCTCCTCAATAGTGCATACTGACGTCAGGCCACTTTCAACAACAGCTCGATGGAAGAGCCCCTTTGCAGAGGGAGATATCAAGAGTGAAAGCGCATTAAATGCTCCTCCAGACTCACCCGCAATTGTAACATTGTTTGGATTACCCCCAAAAGCTTTAATGTTATCTCTAACCCATTGTAAGGATTTAATCAAATCTAGGGTTCCATAATTCCCACTTTGGTCTTCTGGAGAACCAGAACCAGTTACTGCAGGATGCTTGAACCAACCCATAGCACCGAGTCTATAGTTGACAGAGACGTATAGCAAGTTCGATTGTTCAGCTACGGTATTACCAAAGTAGCTGGGCGTATTTGATGATCCAATGGAATTACCTCCCCCATGAATATACAAGTACACTGGTAGTTCAGTTTCCGAGCTCTTAGGACGCCATATATTGAGGTAAAGACAGTCTTCTGAACCTGTTGGACCCATGATAGGCATAACTTGTGCTGCAGAATTACCGAATTTCGTTGTCTTGCGAGTTCCAAGCCAAGGGATAGGATCAAGTGGTGCTTTCCATCTTAATTCTCCTACTGGAGGTGTGCCATAGGGAATTCCTTTCCAACACCAGGTGCCTTTGTCTGAAAACCCAAGAACGACTCCATACTTCGTCTGGACAATTGCTTCATTATTCCAATTGC
Organism: Promethearchaeota archaeon; assembly: GCA_048939725.1. Lineage (GTDB taxonomy): Archaea > Asgardarchaeota > Heimdallarchaeia > Hodarchaeales > Hodarchaeaceae > Hodarchaeum. The sequence continues at coordinate 1,545 of JBHLPG010000389.1, forward strand.
CTAGCTCATACGTACTGTCAGAAGGTTTTGGTGCGAAATGACGTCTTAGTGGTTGAGAAATAGTTCTATCCAGATAATTCTTTAATCTGAATAATGGTGAAAGGAGTGAGGCATACTTCATTATTTGAGGCATCTTTACTCACCAAGAATAGTTTTCCAAATTTAATTTAAGAGAAATATCATCTTCTGTGAATAATAGTTTTATGAGTATTTCTAGATATCCAGGATTTGTTCGACAAGTTGTACATTGAGTGTTCTAAACATGGGATTATATTTAGGAATTTTACAAGAATAATTGATGATTAAAATGGATAAAATCTATTTAAATACAGTTTATGGACTTGTGTTAACTGGATTTTTAACACTTGGCGGTATTTTTGTTAGCCCATTCTTATTGAAAGATTATTTTTTCCCAGAACAACAGGAATCGTTTTATGATTTCCCTGATCGTCAATATGACATTAGTTTCAGTTATCATAATATCTCTGTCTTTCCCCTTCCTGTCAATTCGCTACAAGTAGCTTATAGAGAGTTTAACAGTAGCTATCTTAATCATAGTGATCCATATCTGGTAGCAATGTGGTTTTTTCGAAATTCTAAAGCCCACCCCGAGAAAGAGCATTACCCTGACAATTGTTCAACGTGGAGAATTACTCCCTTTGCTGGCCGAATTTATAATGAATGGAATGTTTGTACCACATGGGCAACTGATAACCTTCCGATTTTGGTTCATAATTCCTATATCGCTTATGAAGTGATGGTGTTCAGTCAACTCATTCTAGAAGCCACTGTTAATATGCCTAGGCTTAATTTTTCTACGTTAGGGTACGAAAAAAACCCAGAAACGGATATGAGAGAGCATATAAATGGTTATCTAGTACCTGATAAATGGGTACTGTCCATTACGCTTACATTTGAAAATTCTACATCAATAACTATCGATGCTCATGTGGATGGATGGTTGGAGTATATTCGGTATGAACCCACCACATGGACGCCATATGGCGAGGGTTTCACAGTTTCCGGGTCTGGAACCGCTCAGTATATGGAATTTGGGACAAACTTTAATGACTTTCATCAAGCTTTTCATAACTATGCAATCACTCATATAATAAACATTGAGTAAGAAGTTTGAGATCAGAAAGTAGAGGATAAGAGATCTCAGTGGACAGGAACACAAACAACATGGATACCATCAACAGAGATATCGCTTTTAGCAAAATAGAAGTCGATGATCTGCGTAAAGAGGTTAAAGGTAAAACATTACAAGTTTATTTACTTCTTGCAAGAGCGAAAGACCAGGATTTTGGGGTTCGGGAAATTTATCACCGTCTTGGTTTCAGCAGTGTATCAGTAGCAGCATATCATTTGAATAAGCTGGAATCGATAAATCTCGTTAAAAAAAACTCAAACAATCGATATCAAGTTACAGAACTCGTTCCTCTTGGTTCATATGAAGAATTTTTCGTATTAAAAGGAAAATATCTTCCTAAGGAGATTTTTTTCCTTGCTTTTAGTTGTTCTTCCTTACTTGTTGCTATTATTTTCTTTTTATTCAAAATGTGGGAGCCAATGCTCACATTGTTATTCGCTAATGCTATATTGGGTACCAGTTATTCTTTGATGCGTTTTTTATCCATTTATAAAAATCGAGATGAGGAAGAAGAACTTTGAATTGACTAATTTTTGGTGATTATCCCAGACCAATCCTCAGACCAAAGACCATCAGCAGTAAAAGCCCTGACTTTGTTAATAAAAAATGGATCAAAATGTATCTTTTCACTTTCAGGAGGACATTTAACACAATTCGGGATTAAAGTAGATATATCTGTTAAATTACAGACGAATTCAGTTTGTATAAAACATGACGCCATATATTGAGGTAAAGACAGTCTTCTGAACCTGTTGGACCCATGGTAAGTATAACTTGTGCTGCAGAATTACCGAATTTCGTTGTCTTGCTTATCCAGATAATTCTTTAATCTGAATAACGGTGAAAGGAGTGAAGCATACTTCATTATT
>JBHLPG010000086.1:0-14450 GCA_048939725.1 Promethearchaeota archaeon
GTATTAAATAGGAAAAAATGTGGAGATAAGGAATAGATATACTATGAATATAATGGGATCCATTTGAAATGATTGATGTTTGATTTAAAATCCAAGTGGTATCAGTTTCATCAAAAACAGATAATGTTATATTATGATCATCAAAGGGATCCTGAATTTCACTCCAAAATAGTACTTTTCCGATGTTTTGGTTTTGTTGTGATCTTTCTATGCCATGATTAAGGATTTCAGCTGGGTGATATTCTAAAATTTCTAAATTACTTTCTCCGATAATGAAAGTATTAAGTGACTCATCTTGGATCACAATACTGTAATTAAAAGCGCAGTTATGGATTATTTGTTTAGAGTGAATGTATAATGATCCGTTATAATGCATTTCAGCACTAATATTCCACGAATCAAGACCATTGTAGTGATGAATTAACAAATTCACATTTGAAATGGTTCCAAACGGATCAACAGCATCAGCCCAAAAAACAAAAAGAGAGGAATAATGATTAATCGGTGTCTCTTCGAAATCGAAGCCGTTACAAACAGGTGGTGTTAAATCATAAATCGACACTGGTTGCCATGCAGTGCTTTCATTATTTCCTTTCTGATCCTCAGCTAGAATTCTATAGGTAAATGCCTGATTGGGTTCAAATCCTTCAATAGAAAAAGTAAAAAAGTTTCCAGAACCATTCCATATCATTGTACCATTAATCTTGGATCCATGAATATATTCAAGAGTAACGGAAGTATTTTCCTCAGCTAAACCACTACCGTATTCTCCCTCTATAACTTCTGCCCAAATAGTTACTGTACCGTTTTGATAAACATTTGGCCTATGATCTAAAATATTTGGGGGAGCATCATCTCCAATGACAATTGTCTTACTGATTTCTCCAACATTTCCCGCATTATCCTCTACCCAAATCCTTAGTGATACTTGATCCCCAAAAGGAAAACTATAGGATGTTCTATAATTATAAAACGCGTCATAATCCATTTCTAAAACAATATGATTCTCTAAATGGGTGAAATTCACATAGAAAGTGTTATTCACATAATAGGTTTCCCCGAATGGATCAATTGCATATGCAAAGACTGTTACCTCGCCATCATTAACTGTAGAGTTCTCAAATGAATATATAATGTTTGGTAAAACTCTATCAGAAAGTGTAAAATTCGATGCTTGATTGATTCCAGGATTGTTCCAATTATGTGTTGTATCAACAGCAGTTACATAATACCAAAGGTTCTGTAAATTATATTCTAGTGATTGGACACGAGCAAAATAAATTACATCGGATACTTGCTCCATTGAAAAATTTGTCCATGTTCCAATATAATTCTGTGTATATAATAAATAAGCAGAAGTTTCATTAAAAGGCCAATCAATTATTTCAGCATAGAAGTCTACTGTACCATTTCCCCAATCTGTTTTCCAATACGAGGTAATAGGTATTGAATTATCATGTATAACGAACGGCCCCCGTGTTAATGATGTATTTAGGTTTTTAGCATAATCTGACACAGTGATCCAATAATATACAATATCATTGTACTCCAAATCTAAATTAAAATAATATTGATCCTCTGATTCAATCATAAAGAATGAAAAGATTTCACCATTTATATCAACATGTAATTGCACGCTACTCTCATTTATGCCACTTTGATAATCATTTTGATCCTCAACAGAGATATAAATTTCCACATGACCCTGATAATGAGTGACGAAATTATCAATGATATCATCTTCATTGATAGGTGGAGGAACACTGTCAGTTGGTATAATTGTACGATAAGGTGGAGTTAATAAGTATATTTTTGACCCGTTTTCATTTCCTAGACTATCTATGGCAGAATATATTGTATAATTTAAAAGCTCCCCGTAATAGGCCTCAATATAGCATACCCAAAATCCAGAACCGTTTTGATGCATCTCTACAAAAGATTCATTTATCTGTAAGACCACAGGATCCATAACTAAGCTCATATTATCAGTAATATTTGCATAGAATTGAAGGGTTCCATTTTGGTAATCAATTACATCATATTCAACAATATTGGGAGGGAAAGCATCACCTAAATAAAAAGAATAAAACTGGGTTGTCATGGTATTATTAGCTATATCAATAGCTATAATATTGTAAAAAACCTGGACATTTTTATGAGTTAATGTATCAAGTGCACTTGCATTATAATATTGATTCGCAGTAAAGGCTTCCATTGTGAAATTTTCGTAAATGAGAACTACCTCATTCGTTATATTGATGACTGTTAAATTTAATAATACTTCAAAACTACTACTGTCATAAACTTCTGCAAAAAATGTTGAAGAATTATCAAAAAGTGTGGATTCATTTACAAAATAGACATTTTGTACTAGAGGAGGATCATTATCCGTATACTCTGCGATTATTATATTAATTTCATATTTAGGGTTAATTTGATAGGTTAAATTGGTTGAAAATTCAAGAAATGAGAGTGTATTGTTAATCGAGTCTTCATATTCTACCGTTATGTTATAATAATCATAAGGTAGATTTGTAAAAATTGTATGCCCCGAAATTGTAGTATTTTGGGTCCAATTTATTGATGGATTAAAAGCATTAGTAATATTCACCCTAGCATTAGGAACGATTCTATTATCCAAATCTACAACATTAACCCGAACGCTTGCATTTTCAGGTCCTCTTGTTAGATCTGCAATAGTTATTCCATAGACGTCATTATTTTCGTTATCAAAATAGATTGTATAGATTCGTTCAGAAGAAATTAAATTTGTTCGTAGAACAATCCATTCAGCTTCTACAGTGCTCACTTGACTTTCTGAACTCCAGGAATTTCCCCCATCAGTGGAGTTTTTCACAAAAATTGACTTATTGTTGATATAAACGGCAAAAAGAGTATTATTTGAAATATCATATGCAGGTTTTACCTCATCTCCCCCTATTCCGCAATTTGTGACCACGTCACTTTTTTGACTCCAAGATCGATTATGATTAAAGAAAGCCCATGTTTCTAAATCCCCTGTTGTATTTAGAATGTCATTATTTAAAACAAGATAAACATTCTGGCTATTTGGATCAATGGTAGCTCCCCAATTAGCATTATTATTGTAATCATCTTCTGGAGCCTCTGTTTCCGAAGTTAAAGTCGTTAAAAAGGTCGGAGATGCATCCCACATATCCAATTCATCATTATATATAAAAGAATATAACACGTTTGCAGTTGTATCCTCATAAATACAGAGAATATCGCCTCCACTTAAAGGAAGAAGCTGCCCGTGGTCATCATCATCATCAAGAAAAGAATAGGGGGGAGTAATATCATACCAGCTTGTATTATATTTCGCAAATTGGGGACCATTGGACATCCACGATGCTCCATAAATTTCTCCCTCTGTTGAAATTGTGACTGTTCCTCCTCCATCAGGGGCATTATGAGAACCACCTGAAGCCATAATTATAGTCCATGCACCACTTGAGGTGTCATCTTTTGTATCAAGGTAATTATAAACCATCTCATCATATGTGATTGAATTTCCAATAAGATGGATCTTTGTTCCAGTATTATTTGGTGTCCATTGGTCAAACCAACAACTAAAACTTCGGAAACGATATTCAGGTGGACCGCAATCAATATTAATTGGCCCTTCCCAAGTAGTCCCGTTGTCAGTTGTTTTATAATAAACAATTTCAGCCATACCCCCATTTGTCTTTTGGAAAAATAAATATCCATGAGAGTCATTAATAAATACTATATTAGGTCCTGGATTATATTCATCTGTAGAATCATAGACATCATTATCAATAATGACCTCCAACCAATCTGAGGGTGTATCGGAGTCTCTTTGTTCTTCAACACCAACAGTATAGAAGGATGTGGGATTTTTTTGATTATTGTACTCAGTTGTGATCCATTCTGCTAACCTTGAGACCTCAGAAATCCGTACTTCATCTATGATTCCATTCCAAAATCTGTTATCATAATTATAATATTGTCTTCCAATATGAGCCTCGAAACCACTTTCAATTAATGTTCTACTATCAGTATCAGTTTGTAGTGTACCATCAATATAAAGATAGTTCGTTCCAGCATCTATTACTCCCACGACTTGGTGCCAATCACTATCAGTATAAGTGTTATCACTATCAGCACTTGTCATGACGCCATTTCCTACCCAAAATCTAAACCTGTTATCGCTATGTCTCACCAATGCATAACCATTATCATCAGTATCGTCTAACTTGCCAGCTATCCCCATATAATCTCCACTAGCACCTGCAATCTTCACCCACGCTTCGATTGTTAAGTGAGTATCAAACTCCAAACTAGTTGAACTAGGAATAGAAATATATCGCTCTGATCCGTCAAACTCCTGAGCATAACCGATTTTCGCAGAAACTTGTGTGGGAATTGAGCCTCCCCCTGTACCATGATTATTGTGCAGTGTGCTATCTCTATATTCATCTACATCTCCATTTCCACTTTCATCCAGATGCCAAACACCCTTATAGGATGAGTCCCAGACACCTGTCGGATTTTCCTGACTGCTTATTGTGGAATTACCGTAATACATTATTATCGAGGTATTAATTTCACTTGATAGCAACGGTATTCTTACCCAAGCAACCATAAATGCATGAGTATTATTGAATACAACATCATAATGCTCTATCTCATGATCAAGTGTCTGGTTGTTTGTACCTAGGAAGAGGATATCATCACCATCCAATTGTGTATGATAACGAAGATCTCTATCGTAAAGAACAACCAACACTGGAAAATCAGTTAAATTAGCTGCGATATTGCTGGAATCAATTGTGATATTTTTGCGATATTGAAAAGAAGGAGCTCCCCAGCCTTCTGATTGAATATCAGCTTTTACAGGGTACGATATAGAAGATGTCTTCACTCCTGTGCCACTAGAACTTCTTGATACTTCCGAACTCCCAAATTCACGCTCCCTTCTGACACTATCGGATCTGATATCTGCCATTAATCCATTTTTAAGCTTTGGCACTCTTATTCCATCATCTTTGCAATCTAAAACCTGATTATATGGAGAGAACACTGTACTGAATAATTGGGAAACAAACATAACTATAAGTAGACATAATAGATATCTATGTCTACATTTTAATTTTTCAGATTTCAACATTTCATAGTACTCTTATTATGTTCTACCATTAACAATGAGATGACCAGAGTCTTCTCTAATTTATTTTTCAGTTATAAATAAATCCTAATAGGAAGAAATCCTTTGAGGAGAAGACTTTGTCCACAAGTCCAATTTCAGCTTATGATGAGCTCCAAGTAGGATTAGGACAGATATTATTAAAATTAACCAAACAAATTCTCCGAATCATTATTAAAATTGCTTTTAAATCTAATATTATTCATTCCAATCTGGAAAAAAACAGTTTTGTTTTATAATAGGAACTTTCTTCTGTCTATTGATATAATCTTTCAATTATCCTTTCCCCAAGTGCAGAAAAAGCCTGATCAACATTTGTTCCATCTTTTGCAGAAGTCGAGAAATAATTAATATGTGCGGTAATATTTGGATGTTTATTAACTAGATATTTGGCAATATAGTCTTTTGCTGTTTTTACAGTAATCTGTATTTCATCTGTCAAATCCATTTTATTCCCCAAAACTATTATCGAGGAACTAGATAGATCAATATTTTTCGAGAATTCTTGAAGCCACCTTTCTAGGTTTTTTAGAGAGTTTAACCGAGTGAGGTCAAAGACAATAAATGCTCCCGTTGCGCCTTTGTAATATAGCTGACGAATTTGATCAAAAGCAGGTTGGCCCGCTAAATCCCAGATTTGAAATCGTAATTTCTTTAAACCATATACTGTATTTAATGTGACCTGTTTTGATAGAAAATCAGACCCTAACGTTGGAGTATATTCTGATGAAAAGCCTTTTCCAAGATATCGATTAATTAAAGAGGTTTTCCCAACTTTTCCATCTCCAAGTAGGCAGACTTTTGCAAGTAAGGTCAATGTTCAATCTTTTTAGACTAATCAAACATGATATTTAAAAAACTTCCAAGTTAAACAAAAATGTTCTTTTTAATCACTATTACACAATCTGATTACTATTCATTTAAAAAGTTCCATTAATCCTTTGGAGATGTAATGCAATTAGTCTTTCCCCCAGTATAGTAAAAGCTTTGGGTACATTCTCCAGTCTTTGCAGAAGTCCTGAAAAATTAAATATTCTGAGCTAAGCTTGAAAATTGATCCACCATTTTTGATATGTTGAAGAAGGAGCTAGATAAGATCTCATCTACTAAATCCATTTTAAAACGATTACAGATGTTGCTTTCATTTTTGATGATTCTTCGAGATTAAATTCCTTGTCTGAGGTAGTTCTTTCTTAGATATTAATCATAGTAAGAGTACAAACCAGATTATACTATATAATATGGTACCCAGTATAAAAAGGATCAGAATGGTCAAACCATACTTTGCCAAAAGTCCTGGTGTATATGGTTCTGGGGGAAGGAAATGCTTTAATGGTTCATTTTCGTCAAATATCATTTCAATATTCCTTTTCTTTAATTCCTCAAAGAATAAGTCAGGGGTATTAGCAGGTAATGCTTCTGGTGGGAGAACACCAGTTCCACTAATTCTTCCCTCGGCAAAAAGTTGAGCTGCAATCGCTGCTGGAATTCCAGTAAGTTCACCCATTGTAATACTTGGTGTACAGTAAACCCAATGCACAGGTTTGTCTTGATAAGATCCAAAGATATCGATACGCGCAGAAGAAGCAGGAACTCCCCCTGCTGCAAAAAGCCTCTCTGTGGAATGTATGATTTTTCCCCAGAATTTTTGACGAGATCTCCCTTGAATCATATGGAAGTGCTTAAAAGATTCTAAAACTTTGTTATTCCAATCAGGTGTTAACCCTCCTTTTAGGGTACACTCCGTTACGTTTGGTAAGAATCGGGGAATAGAGACTGGTTCTGGATGTCCGCAATCAAAGACATTCACCTTATTAATTGGATGAGGGAAATCAATTTTGACATTCCCTTTTCCAGCAGGAGCATTAATGAATTTTCCATTCTGATATGAAGGGAAGCTTCCCGTTACAGCATAATAGACATGAAGAATGACTGCAAAACCTTCTGAATCAGCTGCACCTCCTGCCCAAGAGATGTTAAATCGAACAGGACCAGTATCTAGTTTATTATACGCACGGAGAGCCATTAGGTTCGTCAAACCTGGAGTCCAACCATATCCAATGAAGATTGGAATTTTGGCTTCTTTCGCTGCAATATCCATCTCTAGCACTTCTTGGGTGGGATCAGGATCATCACAGATATCAACTAATGGAATTTTAGCTTCGATTGCAGCACTAGCAACTTTTGGGCCAAAAAAATAGAATGGGCCTATTGCTGAGACTGCAATGTCATAATTCTTCATTAAATGAACCAGTTCTTTATGATTGGTCGCATCAACTTTAATAAGTTTTAAACGGGAGTCCTTTAATTGAGAGATCAATTTATTTGCTTTCTTTTCATTAATATCGGCAATTACTATTTCGGTCCATATTTTACCGAATTTCACGGCATCCCTCACAATGTAACTGCCCATATCTCCTGCTCCACCTAATATTAGTAGTTTCATACCATTCACCTAGCTTTCTGAAGCAAAATTCTACCAATCTTTAAAAAAAAATAAACATTGCGAAGCTTCTAATAAACAAATAATTTTCTAAAGGAAGAATATTCTGTTGGTAAGAAGCACTTTATGGGATTAAATCATGTCAATTAAAACTAATATCACCAAAATGTTAGGAATTAAGCATCCGATAGTAGCAGCTCCAATGGCTCCTTTCCACACAACTGAGCTGACGATTGCTGTTTCTGAAGCGGGGGGATTAGGTGTATTATCTCAAATTGGTCTCTTAGATGAAAATAAAAATCCTATTGATGTAATGGAAGAGAATATGAAACATGTAGTTGAGCATACAGACAAACCATTTGGTTTTAATATCCGAACTTCTAGATTAGAACCCTTTGCATCTGCTTTATGTAGAGAGATTCCTGAGTTCATTCTAAATAACCAGAAAATTCGAGAGCAGTGTATATATGCTTTAACCAGTGCAGGATCAGCAAAACCACTTCCAAGTTCTAAATCGTTTCAAAAATTAAAAAAGAACTCCCAGATTCAGCATTTTCATGTTGCTCCAGCACTATGGTTGGCTGAGAAATGTGTGACTGCAGGAGTAGATGGATTAGTGGTTACAGGGAATGAGGGAGGTGGACACCAATCATATGAGAAAGTGAGTACCTTGGTGCTACTTCAGCAGGTACAGCAGAAATTTCCAAATATCCCGCGAATTGCCTGTGGTGGATTTGCAACGGGTGAGGGATTAGCTGCCGCATTATCCCTTGGAGCGGGTGCAATAGCCATGGGATCCCGATTTATCGCTTCACGAGAATGTGAATTTCATCCTACGTATAAAAACGTCATTCCACCTGCTAAGGCGCAAGATACTATACTAGTCACGGGGATATTAGGGCCTATTCGCCTTTGGAAGAATAAATATAGTCTCCATCACGATTTAATTGCTGATCGAGAAGAAAAGTTAGTTGAAGAAGCAAGAATGGCTACTGAAGAATTAGCATCAGCAGCACGGGCATATGACCTAGCTTACCAAGGGAATGTGGACGATGGGGCAGTATTACTCGGTCAATCGATCGGTCTGATTAATAACATTGAAAGTGTGTCAGGGATTATTGATAGGATAGTGAAAGATGCTCAAAAAGCGATTAACAATATAAATACCTTACTTAAATGATTCAAAGATTATGGTTAGAACCAATGTATTTGAAGGATTTATACAAAAAATGATCATAAAATTGGTTTAGATGTAATCTTTGTTAAGATTCCAAAGAAACCTTCCTATTCATGTGATAGAATCATGAATTCACTAAATACTGATCAAGATCATGCAGGAAAAGACTTTATTCGAAAAATGATTTCAGAGGATGTGAAAAACAACAAAAACAATGGTCGTGTTCACACCCGTTTTCCCCCTGAACCGAATGGTTGGCTTCATATTGGGCATGCAAAGTCAATTTATCTTAATTTCAGCATTGCAGAGGAATTTAATGGATTATGTAATTTAAGATTTGATGATACAGATCCAGCGAAAGAAAGTATGGAGTATGTAGAAGCTATCAAAAATGATGTGAAATGGCTTGGATTCGATTGGGAGGATAGGCTATACTTTGCTTCAGATTATTTTGATCAGTTATATCAATTCGCTATAGAACTGATAAAAGCTGGCAAGGCTTATGTTTGTGATTTGAGCGTTTCCGAAATGAAAGAACAGAGGGGAACCTCTGAGGAACCAGGGATCGAAAGTCCTTATCGAAATCGACCAGTAGAAGAGAGTCTTGACCTTTTTGAAAGAATGCGTGAAGGGGAGTTTGAAGATGGATCCCGAGTCCTCCGAGCTAAAATTGATATGACTTCTTCTAACATGTTAATGCGGGATCCAATCATGTACAGGATAAAGAGAGAACCGCACTATAGAACTGGAGAAGAATGGGTTATCTATCCCAGTTATGACTATACACATGGTCAATCTGATGCAATCGAAGGAATCACACATTCACTCTGTTCATTAGAATTTGAGACCCATAGACCTCTTTATAATTGGTATCGAGATCAATTATTAGCATTAAACTTACTCAAATACCGTCCAGAACAGACTGAATTTTCTCGACTGAATTTAACCTATACTGTTATGAGTAAACGGCGTTTGTTGGAATTGGTTGAAGGTGGACATGTTTCTGGATGGGATGATCCTCGTATGCCAACGCTCGCTGGGCTACGGCGACGTGGTATTCCCCCTGCAGCGATAAGAAACTTCTTGGCAAAAGTTGGAATTTCAAGAAGAGAGAATTATATTGATGTTGGTCTCTTAGAAGCATGTGTCCGGGAGGAATTAGATAAAGAGTGTAACCGTGTTATGGCTGTACTACGTCCATTGAAAGTTGTTATTCTGAATTATCCCGAGGATACCATTGAAGAAATAGAGGCTCCGAATCATCCCAAAGATGCGAGTATGGGGACACGAAAAATACCATTTTCGCGTGTATTGTTTATAGAGCGTGATGACTTTCTGGAGGAACCTCCAAAAAGGTTTTATAGATTAGCACCTGGAAGGGAAGTTCGATTACGATATGCATATTTCATTAAATGTGTTGATATTATTAAAGATGATCATACAGGTGAGATCAAAGAATTATATGTTACATATGATCCAGAAACTAAAGGAGGATTCGCTCCAGATGGACGAAAAGTAAAAGCTACTCTCCACTGGATTTCAGCAAGCCACGCAATCTCAGCAGAGGCACGTTTATATGATCGTCTTTTTATTAAGGAGAATCCGATGGAAGATGAGGATTTCATTCAAAATCTCAATCCTGAGTCTTTAGATAATCTTATATGTTATGTAGAACCAAGTCTTGCAAATATGGCTTTAGGAGCAAGGGTTCAATTTGAACGATTAGGATATTACTGCCTAGATTCAATTGATTATTCCTCTGATCGACTCGTTTTCAATCGAATAATAACCCTACGCGACACTTGGGCTAAGCTGAAAAAAAATTAGCTACTCACAAAAAAAATGAACAGCCCCGCCCAGAATCGAACTGGGGTCATAGGATTCAGAGTCCTAGGTGATAACCTCTACACCACGGGGCTCAATATGCATTTCAACATTTTCTTTTTAATTATAGAAAAGAACAGCCCCGCCCAGATTTGAACTGGGGTCGAGAGGGTCAAAGCCTCTTATGCTAGTCCACTACACCACGGGGCTAGAATTTCCTTCTCTTTCTTTTCGATAATATACACCCACAAAATTCTATATATCTGTTACTTTCTAATTAAATCGCTCGGAATTTCCCTCTGTTGAAATTTTTTATGAGTCCAATAGATATGGGACGTTCAATTATTCTTCAATTTCTTTAGGAATTAAAAATGAAAAAGTACTGCCTTTTCCCTCTCCTTCTGATTCCACCCATATTTTTCCCTGATGTAATTCGATAATTGATCTGGATATATAAAGTCCTAATCCAAGACCCTTTTCTTGAATCCTCGGAGTTTCTTTATCCTTATATAATTCAAATATTATTTTAGAATTTTCTGGTAGAACTCCTATACCTTCATCTTTGACTGAAATGATATACCCGTTCTTTGTATCACTTAATGTGACAATAATTTCTCCACTGTCCGAATATTTTACAGCATTCTCGATTAAGTTTCTGAGGACCTGGTGAATTCTGTGTGGATCAATCAATACAAAGGCTCTTTGCTTCTTTGTGGCAAACTTAATAATTAAATCGTTTTTTTCAACAAATTTTTCCATGTTTTTCACAGAATGAGTAATTAAATCCCATAGATCGACTTTTCCTTTTTCTAATTCAAATAAACCTCTTCTCAAACGAGATAAATCGTAGCTTTTGTCAATTAGCTTTTCGATTCGACGATAATTTCTTTCAATGGCGGTGAAAATTTTCCTACGCTGTTCTTCGGTAAGTTCACCTTTTTCAATATACTGATGTAAGAGCTCGATGTTTCCCCACATGATAGATAATGGTGTTCGTATTTCGTGAGATGCAAAGTCCATTAATTGATTCTTAATTTCATCCAATTCTTTCATTTCTTCTAATTGGAACTCAATAATCTGCCATGTGATATTTCTCAGATGTTTACGAGTGATAACGAGTATTAAAATGGTAACAGCCAACCCAATAGTGTTTAAGAATCCTCCAACTATCAAGAAGTCCACTGTGTCTCCAACAGCCTTTATTGATTCCCCTGTTCCTCCTAGTAGGATAGCTAAAGCAAAGAAATGAAGATATTCTCTTCTAACAAGAGTTTTCTCTATGCTAGGAAAAAATTTGTCTTTATATTTTTGTAATAAACTGACAAAAACAAAAAAAATGATAATTGATTCAGCCAACAGAAAAAATGAAAAAAACCAGATATCAGTCAAGAATAGTTGGAATACGGATGCAAGGATCAATCTTCCTCTATCGCAGATCAAATATCTAAGCATTGAGAAAAACCCAAAAAATACACAAATTCCCACAATGATTTTTGTTATCAAGTCTTGGTTAGGGTAGTCAGTATCTAAAACAATAAATAAAAACAGGTAAATCAATATTGAAGTGAGTGCAACGATTGTTACAACACTTACTACAGTATTTAAGAGTTCTACTCCTTCTTGGCTATATAGAGAAATATACAAGTAATGTGTGAAATGATATCCAGAAATGGATAGGAAGAAGAGCAATAACACTTTATTTTTCTGTGTACGAAGATCATAGCTATCAAGAAGATAAAATAATCCCATAAAGAAGAATAATAAAGCTAAAATGGTATTGGTCACATATATAAATGACAAATAAAGATTGGTTAATGGAATACCATTTCACCTCTTTTCTCGACACTTGGATTTCGGGTATTCAAATCATATTATTTTATAATATGATGAAAGGCGGAGGACCCTCTTCATTCTAAATAAATAATGGCATAACAACATAACTAAACATATCTAGAGAAAACGTCCTCAGATTTACTGAATAACAAAAATTTAAGAAACTGGTTTCCATAAAATACCAAGTTCTTCAGCTCTATCGCGAGCTAAGGCTAATTCATTGAAAGTTATCCCGCGATTGATCTCTGCATATTTATCACGATGCTTAAGAACTTGATGCATTGGCCGATATTGCCCCATAATGTTGACTAATGCATTTGGAACGTTTTTAGCACACCATTCTAAAATTGGATAACTATCTGCTTCCACTCGTCCAGGCATTACTAAGTGACGGATTACTATCTCACCAGATCCTTGATCGTGTGCCATTTTAATATTCCGAGTGATTACTTCCCAATAATTAGGAATTTTGGACATTCGTTTTGCAAAAGTATTGTCAGCATATTTTAAGTCTGGAAGCCAAAAATCCATAACCTCTAGTAAGAGCTTCATTCCTTCCTGACTCAGATACATGTTTGAGTTCCAAAGTTGACAGATGTTAACCTCGAACTCCTGAAGAGCGTGAAGAATCACATGAAGGTTTGATGTAGGATCACCGCCTACCCAATTGATATTCCGAGCTCCTTCTCGTGCCAATGCCCCAGCAATAAGAGCAATCTGCTGGGGAGTTCGATCAACCCCATCAAGAATGTTTCCACTTTTTTTATCTCTCCATTCTTGACTAATAGAATAATTCTGACAGAATACACATTTAAAAGTGCATCCTGAAAAAAAGATTGTTCCTGATGGGACTAATACAGTTTCCTCTCCCGTATGTAAAAAAGCGGAACTAACAATTGCTTCTTTTCCCACTTGACAAACACCAAGTTCGCCAGCGTCTCGATTTTTTTTGCATTTGCGCTCACAAAAACAACAGTCTTTAAGCATTTCATCTGCTAATTTTATCTTTAAATCAAGAAAGGATGGAGTTAATGTTGGGGGTATTTTGCTCGCGTGACCTCCTTCATCGTATTCAATAAGGATTTTATGAAATTTTTCAGCTATCCGTTCATGTTCTCGCCAAAGAACCTGTATATCTGCCTGTAGGCTGATATCCAATGGAATAGACTTTACTAAGAGATACCGTGCTACTTTCTCTTCATGAATTAACTGGTAATATCGGTTTAGCCTCGTCACAACTTCTGGAATTTTCCACACAGAAATAGAATCAGGTCGAGTTCGCCACATCTTTCTCTATTAATCTTTGAAATTTGATGTATTAATGTATGTCTAAGAAACAAATCTCCATTTTATTTGTTACAAAAATAAT
Source organism: Promethearchaeota archaeon (assembly GCA_048939725.1). Lineage (GTDB taxonomy): Archaea > Asgardarchaeota > Heimdallarchaeia > Hodarchaeales > Hodarchaeaceae > Hodarchaeum. The sequence goes on from JBHLPG010000086.1 coordinate 13,835, forward strand.
AGATATCGTGGTACTCTTTTCATATATTCTTGATATTCTTCCCCATACTTTTTTAAGCAAGCTTGTTCCTGTGCAAGTATATGAAAGTGATTAAAAAGTCTTGAAAAACCAAAGAGATAAAAAAGAAACCATGATCCGACTGAAAAACAAGTACCAAAAAAAGCAATTGAAAGCATTGTTTCCTGGGGGTTTCGCGAATATTTATAGAGACCTCGAGTTACTGGTTCATCTAGAGGAGTCTCTTTGAAGTTGATTACAGCGATAACTTCCCCAACAATCCCCAGTACAAATAAAAATAATCCAAAATAGAATTCTAGTTTTCCAATCATGAGGGGAGTGAATATTAGAATAATCTGAAACATAAGAACTATGAATTTTGATATGCTCGTGAGAATTTTTTGATACTTAGTGAAATTTGATCGATCTAATAAGCGAGAACGAACCTCCTTAGGCATAATTACTAATATACTAGGTTGTATAATAGCTACGCTCAATATGAAGAGCCAACCACTAAAAAACGACAATTCCAGTTGGGGGAAGAACTCCATAACAAACAGCTGTTTTTCCTATCTGGCTGTTTTATAAATGTTTTCAGATGTGAACACTTCTTCTTATT